>CAYHTN010000008.1:0-26722 GCA_964359565.1 uncultured Gammaproteobacteria bacterium | reverse complement strand
CCTCCGGAGAAACGTTTGAGGCGCTGGCTCATTCTTTTAGGGGCCTACTGCGCTGGTCTTGGCCCTGTATTCGCCATCGCTATTCGCATTTCTGAAAAATGGAAAAAGAATCCGTTTCCTTACATTCTTCGCGTTGCCGTCGTTTTTGCTTTTTGTACCATTGCCACCAATTTACTTTTTAGTATTTACGCCGTCGTCGTTTTTGGAACTCTGTCATCGTTATTAATTCGATAATCAGAGGGAATATAAAACCTGATGAAGAACGTCTATTTTTGTATTTTATTAGACAACTTTTGGTATGCGTGATAGCTAAGAGGCACGGAGGTTACAGTCCATGGATGTTCATCCCCTCGTCCTGTTCGTCGTGAGCCTGGGCTTGGAGGAGTCAGATCTCGTGAATGCGCTTCGTGGTGCCGGACTCGGCAACTCGGCGCTTCGAGGCTGCGATGTTTCTGTTCGCGAGCCAACCCCTGGTGAGGTCGCCGAGTTCAGTCTCACGGGACGGACGCGCATCTTCCTGAGCGGAGCGAGCGGCCCCTGCTTCGTGAGCCTCGTCGCCCCGAAGTCGGCGGGAAGGCGTCCCACGCTTCGCCTCGCGACCATGCGCAGTCTGAGAGAGCTCGCAGAGGGGCGTGCCCGACGCGAGGCTGAGGACAAAGTTAAACCTCGGCGAAAGCGTGCACCTGAACCGCTCGACGAGCTCCCTCCTCTCGACGAAGTTGCCGTTCTCTGAGAACCTTCACTCTCTACACACGACCTCTCACACGGTGTCACGTTCATCTTCCGCAGCCCCCGCTACTCTCGCGGGTCACAGGCGAGCGGATTCTTTTTTTATGGGAATAAACCGCACCCTGGCGTAACGAGAGATACAAGGGAGGGGAAGGTACGAAATTTTGTCCGATATGGTAAATTTCACCCATCTTATGTTCCACGCCATTCCGTCTGCAGAGGTTCTGAGTTTGCTTGGCTCAGATGAAAAAACCGGGTTGACCACCGTAGAGGCACAGAAGCGTTTAGCAAAATATGGAAAAAACACCTTGCCAGAGGCAAAAAAGAAGCACTGGTTTTGGATGTTTCTGGGATACTTTAAGGATTTTCTCCTGCTCATTTTGTTTGTCGCCGCCCTGATCTCTTTTGCGGTTGGCGAGGTTAAAGATGCTGTCGTCATTCTCTTGATTATCATCGGCAATGCTCTCATGGGGTTTTTGCAGGAGGCAAAGGCGGATCATGCCATTGCGGCTCTGAAAAAGCTTTCGGTCGTACGTGCCAAGGTCATTCGTGAAGAAAAGGCGGTTATCATTGATGCGAAAGACCTGGTGCCAGGAGATATTATCTTACTTGAACAAGGCGATCGTGTTCCTGCGGATGCGCGTCTTTTAGAAGCGACACAGCTCAAGATTTCTGAATCTGCGCTCACAGGAGAATCAAAAGCGGTCGAAAAGAAGACAGAGGTGCTTCCCAAAGAAAAAATCCCTTTGGGAGATCGTATTAATTTGTTATTTAAAGATACCGTGGTGATCTTTGGACGCGGAAGAGCGATCGTAACGAGTACGGGCGCAGCGACAGAGATCGGACAGATCTCCGAGTTGTTGCAGCAACAAGGAGAAAAAACAACGGCGCTGAAATTAGAGCTCGAGCGACTCGGAAAAAGGCTCACCATTTTTGCGGGAGTCACGGCCGTATTGATTTTTATCGCCCTGCTTACCTCTCGGACACCACATCTTCGCACCGCCTTCCTAACGGCTGTTTCGATGGCAATTGCGGTGGTTCCTGAAGGAATTCCTGCCGTTGTCACGACGGTTCTTGCGATTTCCGTGGCTCGCCTCGCACGCCATCGTGCCATTGTTCGTAAACTTGAGGTGGTAGAAACGCTCGGAGCTGCGACATGTATTTTAACCGATAAAACGGGGACGCTCACGAAGAACGAGATGATCGTGTCCGATCTGATTCTCCCAACAACAGCGCTGCAATTCATCAATGGAATCCTTGAACAAGCGGGAATGCCTTTCCCGATCAGAGAGAACGAAGACCTGCGTAAGCTCTTGTTCTGCGCCATTCTTTGCAATGATGCGCAGCTCTCTCATGGTCAAGAAGTTGTTGGTGACCCTACAGAAGCCTGTCTCTTGAAGCTTGCGTTGGCACTTGAATACGATGTTGAAAAGATTCGGGCAGAGTATCCACGGGTGTTTGAGATTCCATTTTCGTCCGAAACAAAGCGGATGACGGTCGTGGTCAAAAATCCCAGTGGAACCTACGGAGTTTTTACCAAAGGAGCGGGAGAAGTCCTGCAGTCATTCCTTGCGCAAGCACATCCGACTTTGCTCGAATCTTCGGGCAGATTGGCAGCGAACGGGATTCGAAACCTGGCGTATACGTATAAGGAGCTTCCCACAACCGCGAACGTCGAGGAAGGCGAACAGCTATTACTGTCTGAGCAGCAGTATTTAGGGATCATTGGTTGCAAAGATCCCTTACGTCCCGAAGTGATGCAGGCGGTCGGACTGGCACGTGCGGCAGGGGTACGAACGGTGATGATCACCGGTGATCACAAGCTCATCGCTCGAAATATCGCCATGGAACTTAGGATCGTGACCAAAGATGAGCAGATTATCGATGGGGCAGAGCTGGAACAGATTCCTGAAGCAGAGCTCGCCAAGACGTTACAGACGGTCCAAGCGTTTTCTCGGGTCTCGCCTCAACAAAAACTTCAGATCGTGGTTGCGACGATGACGCAAGGAGAAACGGTGATCGTGACCGGAGATGGAGTGAATGATGCTCCTGCGATCAAGACAGCAGATATCGGTGTTGCCATGGGCATAGCAGGGACCGACGTTGCCAAAGAAGCCGCGGATCTTGTGCTTCAAGATGATAATTACGCGACCATCGTCGAAGCAATTAAGCAGGGGAGAGGCATCTTTGGAAACTTTGTGAAATTTCTGACCTATCAGATTTCGTGCAATCTCTCCGGCGTATTCATTGTTTTCCCGTTGACCCTTCTGGATCTTGGCATCCCGTTACTCCCCATTCATATTTTGCTTCTGAATCTCATTTCAGAAACGGGTCCTTGTATCGCATTAGGATTAGAGAAACCGGAAGAAACGATCATGAAACGAAAGCCACGTCCAAAACACGAGCGTCTGTTGACGAAAGCACGTTGGATCCGGATGATCTGTGAGGCCGTACTTCTAGCTCTTGTCGGCATCGCAGCATTCTTTTTGGGATATGAGCAGAGTCTTCCGCTCGCGACCACGATGGTGCTTGTTACCGCTTTCTTGTCTCGTCTCTGGCATGCGTTAAACGCTCGTTCCGAAACGCTCTCGATTTTTTCGAAGCACCTTCGTCGTAACTCAGCTCTCACTTACACGGTGCTCGGAACGCTTCTTTTTCTCTTTCTCGCCATTTATACATCTCTGGGTAATAGTTTAATAAAAACCGTTCCTCTAGAGCCGACTCTATTATTTGCTTGTCTTTTCCTTTCCGGTATCTCAGTCGTGCTCATAGAAGTCTACAAGATCATCTTGCGTAGATCACGAGAGGTCCCTCATGAGCCTCTGGCCTGAGCAGGTCTCCCCCTTGCCAAGAATAAAAAAATACCCTATGATCCGTTGATTCTGCCTATGTACAAATCCTACAACGATCGTCCAAGCGGGGGAAAGCGTGATTGGAATAAGCCCCAGAGCCGCGGTTCTTGGAAACAAGACTCTTTTGCTCGTGGATCAGGTCCAACACGTGGTCCTGCCTTCGATGCTGTCTGCAGCGGTTGTGGCAAGGATTGCAAAGTCCCATTTCGTCCCAATGGCAGTAAGCCTGTCTATTGCACGAACTGTTTTAAACGAGAAGGGAATACCACGAATCGCACATTCAATGGTGGTTCTAGCTATAGCAAGCCTTCCTTTCGTGATGCGCGTGAACAACGATCTGCTCCTCCCTCCGCTGGCGGCGATTCCCGTGAATTGCAAGAGCAATTGCGTGTTATAAACTCCAAACTCGACGCCATTTTAAGAGCGATGGACGTTTAGATGATTTCGGCAAAAACAGGGTGTCGGATGATACGCTGTTTTTGTTTACAACGACGACGACTCTGGTCCGATATGCTAAACTCGAGCAGTTCTTTTTGCCCCAAAGAATCGTCTCATGTTTATTGAGTACGCGATTGAAAGAGCTGAAAATATCGTCGAGGCTTTGTTTTGGCCGCTCTTTTTATTTGAGTTCTTTCGGGGCAATTATGTGGTGATTGGGATCAACGCGGCGGTGGTAGTCGCTGTCGCTCTTCTTCTTTCGCCAGGATTTATTTGGTAAAATAGGGGAGAGTCATCATCATAGACTCTAGGCGATCCCTCTAATTTGAGGTAAGGTCCCGGTCTGTGAAAATCTTGAGCAATGACTACCTCGCCAATGTGCCGGGATCGGCCCGGGTGGCGCATGGAGGTCCAGCAAATTTTGCTCGGAATTTTTCAGCGTTCGCGATTAATGCTGGCCATGAGTGGATCGGTTTGATTCTGCGTACAACCAAGGCGAAGACGATGCGTATGCAGACGATCGCAGTTATGCCAACATGTCGTTACATTGACTATTTTTTACCCGAAGCCCCACTCGCGCGACTTTTTAAGATTAAAAAGAAGGTGGATCCACGGATCTATTTTTCTGCCGAAGTACAACGTCTGCGTCGTTTCATACGTGAGACCGAACCAGACCTGTTATTCCTTAATGGGTATTCGGTCTACTCCTGGCTTTTGCTCGAGGCGGCCGCAAGAGAAGGCTTGCCCATCGTCATTCAACATGCGGGCATTGCCTGTATCGAATATAAGATTTATCAACATCTCTATACGGATGCTGCACGTGAAATATTGTTAGAAATGGAACGAGACATTGTTCGTCAAGCTTCAAAACAAATCTTTCTGAATGAATATAGCCGTCAGGTGTTTTCAAAACAGGTCTCGCGTCTGCGAAAGCATCAATCGATCGTCATTCCTCTCCCATATGAAATAAAAGAATGGGAACAGGCGGCTCGTAAGAAGCCACGTCGTATCGAGAAGAGGGAAGTGGTCATTGGCTGTGTCGCTCGCTGGGATCGGATTAAAAATCATGCTGCGGTTCTTGATCTCGCTCGAGC
Organism: uncultured Gammaproteobacteria bacterium; assembly: GCA_964359565.1. Taxonomy (GTDB): domain Bacteria; phylum Patescibacteriota; class Patescibacteriia; order 2-12-FULL-60-25; family 2-12-FULL-60-25; genus JAGOTP01. The sequence continues at coordinate 21,609 of CAYHTN010000008.1, read as the reverse complement.
TGCACATAAGCAAGGACTGCCCTGGCGCTTCGAAAGTGTCACGACTATTCCTCCGACCAAGCTTTTTCGTCAGTTCAAAGAGGAATATCGGCAACGAATTAAGGTTCTTCCCCTCATGGATCGTGCCGCTCTCGCGAAGTTCTATGGTCGGATGGACGTACTCATTCTTCCTTCGCACTTTGATGTTTCTCCAACGGTGGTGATGGAGGCCGCAGGTGCCGGGAAGCCGACTCTTATTTCTTCCACCGTTGGTTGGGTGACAGAGTATGCAGCTTGTGAATTGCAAAAATGGGTTGTTGATTTTACCAGGCCAGAGCTTGTGATTAAGCGACTCATGCAATTGCTTGATCAGCCCTTTCCGCACACCTTTCAAACCTTTCTTCGACGCCACCATGCACCTGAAAAGGTGTTTCACGCGTATCTTCAATTGTTCACAGATGTTCTCTAGTATGCGTATCGCTCAACTCGTTTCTAACCTTCATTCAACCGCAGCTGAATCTACCAAGGGTATTTACACTCATGTCGGTTTTTTGGCTGACCAATTCGTGCGACTTGGTCATGAAGCGCATTTATTTGCCGCAGGAAACTCGAAAACGCAAGCAAACCTTCATGCTATTACCGAGGGTTCCCTGGATCAAATGGATATTCCCGAAGATATTCAGAAGCACTATATGCTCGGAATCGCCTCGGCGTGCTACAAAGAGGCGGCAAATTTCGATATTATCCATAGCCATTTTTCCTTGCTTAGCGCCTTCTTTTCGAGGCTTGTTTCAACACCAACCTTGACTTCGATGCATATCCCCATTCGTGAAGGCATCAAACCACTGTTATCACAATACAAAGAACTGCCTTACGTTTCTTTTTCGTACGCGCAACGAAAGCAAATGCCTGAGCTCAACTGGTGCGCCAATATTTATCATGGCGTTGATACCAAGCTATTTGGATTTAATCCGCTGCCTGCAGAATATTATTTGTATCTTGGTCGTGTCACCGAAGATAAGGGTGTTCACTTTGCGATTGAGGCTGCTAAGGCCGCGAATGTCCCTTTGCTGATTGCGGGACGAAGTTCCATTAATCAAAGCTATTGGCAAAGCAAAGTTGAGCCGGAGATCAATGGAAAAACGATTCGTTACGTGGGTGAAGCGGATCAAGCCCAAAAAATCGCTCTCCTTCAAGGGGCACGAGGCCTTCTTTTTCCAACGCAGGTAGATGAAACCTTCGGCCTAGTGATGATCGAAGCGATGTCCTGTGGAACGCCCGTGATCGCGTGGCGTAATGGCTCGGTTCCAGAAGTTGTTTCGGATGGAAAGACAGGCTTTATTGTTGATAATACTCAAGAAATGGTGAAAGCGATCCAATCGATTAATACCCTCAGTCGTGAAGCAACTCGTCATCGAGCCGAGATGTACTTTAGTCAGGAAAAAATGGCTTCAGGCTATTTAAAAGTTTACGAACGGATCATCGAGCGCACGAAAAAATCAAAGACCTCTTCAAAAAAGGCATAAGATTTATGAAGGCGACATCGGTGTCGTGAAAAGTTCAACAGGGAAGGTGGGAGATGCCTGCACCGTCTGATTTGGATACAGAATCAAATAATCAAACAAGAAATGGGCGAGGAGGATTTGAGGAGGGCAGAAAAAGAGGGCTGTGCTCATCGCATCTGCGAGCATGGTCGTGCGTGCGATGGTCCATATCCCTAAAATATCTCTGGGAGAAGAGAGTGTTTCCGGATTAATAATATGATGGAATTCCCCCCAGGCTCGTCGATTTCCTGCCGACCCGCAGATACTGTTATTGCAAATCTTCGCGATACCGATCGCTGTCGTCGTGTCTTCGGGGTGCTCAAGGGCAATCGAAAGCGCTTCGTTCGTAGCGCTTCGTGAAAGAATATCTCCGCCGGCGTCGATGCAGTAGGAGCGTAATCCACGTTGCCAAAGCAACTCGCTCACAATATCAATAAGATACCCTTTTCCCATTGCACCCACATCAATGACGACGGGTAGCTTCGTCGTGAGACTCGTTGGTGTTTGAAAAAAGAGGGCATTTTCCCATGAGGGCGGGTGATGGAGTTCTTGTGGCTGGAGGGAGTAGTCCGCATCATATCCCGCCTCGACTAATACTTGCCCAATGAGAGGGGTCATGAGCCCCTTCGTCAGTCGATACAGCTGTTCGTATAACTGAAACAGCGCTTCCGCATCGGCAGGAAACGTATAGGTTCCCGCTTCACGAGAGATTTTGGTCACGAGGGAGTCACTGCGAAAGCGCGAGTAGATCTGATCAAAAATATCAATGCGCTCCTGTAATTCTTTGAGAACTTCATCCGCAAAGAGCGGATCCACTGATTCAAAAATATCGATCCGCCAGGTCGTGCCGATCGCTTCAAACACGAACTTACGGATCGATGTACGCATATGCTAGGAAGAAACAGCGGCTCGCTGCTTGATCTTTTCGATGGCGTTGTTGAAGCCCTGAGGAGTCAGAGAGGATCCGGAAACTTTTGTGAGTTGGATCTCGCTTATTTTTTTGCCAACGACCATGGGTTTGTAGTTCTGGTCAAACATGTCCATGAAACGCTTGGACATCGGAAGTTTGGGCGTTCCTTTAAAGCTCGTCGAGGTGATGAGGCCGTCTTTTAGGGTGACGGCAATCTCTATCTCTTCCGGGCCGGCATGGACTTGGTAGGTCCCCATCGCGACGTAGGTCCCATCTTTATATGGAGAGGTTGCGGTCGCTTTGACAGGAGGCTTGGTGGTTTTTGCGGGTTTTGCGATCGTAGGCACGGATGTCGTCGTGTTCGTTTCTTTTTTTGTTGTCGTCGGAGCAGGTTTTATGGCTGTTTCCTCCGGAACTATCGCCGTATTTGTTTCGGCCTGATTTTTTGCAGATTCAGGTTCCATTGTAGCCGTCGTTGTAGGTGAGGTGCCACAGCCAGCTCCGAACGTCACGAGTAGAGCAGCAATGCTAGCGAGAAGGGCTGGGCGTGGACCAGATGGAAAAGAGATCACAGCATGTTCTTTTTGGTGCATAGAAAAACGTACAGAAAATAAACAAGGAGTTGTCTTATAGGTGAGATAAGAAGTTGTACGTTAGGGTAACCGAAACACGCGCATACTACAATATAGGGGAATTTGAAAAAAAGTGCAGAGATACGACAGACGGTCTCGCCACGTTTTTCGTTTAGACGAAATGTAAAAAAGGTGCCTATAATCCCCCCATGTCGATTGTCCACCGCTCAGAGGGAGAAGGCCCTCCGTTTTTGTTCTCCAAGCATCGAGCCATTATTTTTGATTTAGATGATACACTTACGAAAAGCCACGAACGTATTTTTGAGCACCATAAAGCGGTCGCGAAACATTACGATATCGATCTCACCGATGACGATATCCTCATGCATTGGGGCAAACCATTTGATGAGCTGATTCAGCATCTCTATCGTAAGTCCGATACACTGGAGAACATGAAGGTTTTGAATCAATCTCTGTACAAAGATTTTCGCAAAGAGATCCAAGAAGATACGCCTGAAATTATTGCGCATTTGGTAGATCGGAATGTCCATATCGGCGTTGTGACGGCTGCGAATACCCATCAAGCGGTAGAAGACCTGGAGTATTTTGGAATCCCGATCGAACGTTTTTGTTTTATTCAGGGCGCAGAGCAAACTCCTGTTCATAAGCCTCACCCGGATGTTTTTCTTCCCATGTTTGAAAAGCTGTCACAACATGGAGTTGGAAAGAGTCATATTGCCTACGTGGGTGATGCCCTTCATGATCATGCGGCCGCTCGGGATGCGGGCATCGATTTTATTGCGGTAACCACCGGGTTAGTCTCAAAAGAGAAATTTCAAGAAGCCGGTGTAACAACCATTATCGAACGGTTAGGACTACTGAAAGGATTGTTATAAGAAAGTAATGGCATGCTCTTTACGTCATCCTCGCGAAAGCGGGGATCCAGGGATAGACAAAAGAACAGCGTCTATGCTTTCGGATTCAGCGTACACTGGATCCCCGTACGATGTACGAAGATGACGTAGGAAGAGGTCGTGTGGCACACGCTCTGGCAGCTGTCATTTTCCGTGATGACTCAACCCACTCTTGCAGCCGTGCTCCTTACCCGTCATGATCCTATTCGTATGAATGCGGCTCAATTATTTGTGAAGAGTTTAGAAGCAGAAGGGGTGAAATATATTTTTGGTCTTCCCGGAGAAGAGAATTTATTGTTTCTGGATGCGATTCGTGATTCTTCGATCCAGCTCATCGTGACTCGCCACGAACAGGCGGCGGTTTTTATGGCGGCAACGATGGGGCGTCTGACCGGAAAAGTGGGCGTCGCTCTTTCGACCCTTGGTCCGGGAGCAACGAATTTGGTGACAGGGGTCGCGTATGCACAATTAGGAGGCATGCCTCTTCTTGTTATTACCGGACAAAAGCCCATTCGTCGGAGTAAGCAAGGTCGTTTTCAGATCATCGATGCCGTGCGGATGATGGAGCCTCTGACCAAGTGGGCTACCACAATCGTGAGTGGAGATCGCGTGGCGAGCATGGTTCGTCAAGCCGTCAAGCTTGCCGAAGGGGAGCGTCCGGGCGTGGTTCATCTTGAACTCCCAGAAGATATTGCGGCAGAAGAGGTGACGACAATGCCGATCCTGCCACAAAAGATTCGTCGTCCTGGGCCCGATCCAAAGGCGGTCATCGCTGTTATTCAGGCCCTTCAAAAAGCGACTTCCCCTCTTATTGTGATTGGCTCTGGAGCGAATCGTAAATTAGTCCGTAAACATTTACGGACCTTCATTGAAAAGACCGGTATCCCTTTTATTACGACCCAGATGGGAAAAGGCGTTGAGGATGAGCGCTCAGATCTTTATCTGGGAACAACGGCCTTGAGCGCGGGGGATTTCATGCATCGTGCCTTTGAATCCGCCGATCTTATCCTCATGATCGGACATGACATTACGGAGAAGCCTCCGCTCGTCTGGGACGAGAAAAAAAATCTTTCGATCGTGCATATCAACTTTTATGAAGCGAACATCGACGAAGTCTATGTTCCGAGTCTCGAAGTGATCGGAGATATCGCCCATACCCTTTGGGCCATGGGGGATCAGATTACGAAACAACCAACCTGGGATTTCCGTTCATTTTTCACGATTCGCGACGCCTTACGAGCGCATATCGCCACTTCGGCGTCACTCACGAGCTTTCCGGTGCGCCCTGAACGCTTGGTTTCTGATCTACGCTCGGTCCTTCCGCCTGAGGGGATCGTTTCGCTTGATAACGGCATGTATAAGATTTGGATGGCCCGTAACTATCCCGCCTATGAACAGAACACGGTCTTATTAGACAACGCTCTTGCCACCATGGGTGCAGGTCTCCCAGCTGGCATTGCGGCCAAGATGCTCTATCCAGATCGTCCGGTGGTTGTCGTCGCGGGAGATGGCGGGATCATGATGAATATCTCGGAGTTAGAAACGGCCGTACGTTTAGGATTGGATTTGGTCGTTCTCATCTTGAATGATCGTGGATATGGCATGATTCAGTGGAAGCAAGCGGAAATGAAACTCCCGGCTTTCGGTTTGACCTTCGCGAATCCAGATTTTGTCACTTTGGCACAGAGTTTTGGCGCCATCGGTCACCGGATCGCTTCAGCGGAGGCCTTAGTGCCAACCTTACAACAAGCATTACAGCAAAAAGGCGTCCATTTGATTGATTGTCCGATCGATTATCGAGAAAATGGTCCGATGTTGGGTGATAAGCTGAAAGAAGAGGTAAAAAAGATTCAGTTTTAACGATAATCTTTTCGCCATATGCCCCTACGATCTGTGAATCCGACCAGTGGAGAATTGATTCGTGAATATTCGGAGCTCACGCCAACAGAAATACAAGAAAAACTGGCCCAGGCGCAGTCTACTTTTGAATCATGGAAAAATACCTCTTTTCAAGAGCGAGGGGTGCTCATGCAGAAGATGGCGGAGTATCTTCGCGCCCATAAAAACGAGATGGGAAGTCTCGCGACCGCAGAAATGGGAAAGACGATCAAAGCGGCCGAAGCTGAGATCGAAAAGTGTGCCATCACCTGTGAATACTATGCCAAAAACGCGGAAGTGTTTTTATCTCATGAAGTACTTTCTCTTCCGGTCAAGGAAAGTTTTGTGACGTTTGAACCGTTCGGAGTGGTGCTAGCGGTCATGCCTTGGAATTTCCCCTATTGGCAGGTGTATCGCTTCGCCGCCCCCGCGCTGATGGCAGGGAATGTCGGCCTCTTGAAGCACGCTTCTAACGTGCCTCAATGTGCAGAAGCGATAGAGGCCGCTTTCGTCGCGTGTGGTTTTCCTAAAGGTGTTTTCCAAAATCTCCTTATTACATCACCTCAGGTTGAAGCGGTGATTCGCGATGTTCGCGTTAAAGCAGTGACGCTCACAGGCAGTGAACATGCCGGAAGTATGGTCGCAAAAGTTGCAGGCGAAGAGCTCAAAAAAACGGTTCTTGAATTAGGAGGTAGCGATCCATTTATCGTTCTTGCCGACGCCTCGATCGAAGACGCGGCAAAAACAGCCGCGACCGTTCGCCTTCAATATAACGCTGGTCAAAGCTGTATCGCCGCCAAACGATTTATCGTTCACGAGAATGTGGCCGAGGAATTTACCAAGCGTTTTGCCGAGCATTTCTCTGCACTGAAAGTAGGGGATCCGGCCGATCCAGCTACTGATGTCGGTCCTCTCGCGAATGCCAGAGGCTTAGCGGATATCGAAAGCCAGGTGAATCGCTCCGTCGCTCTGGGCGCGCGTATTGTCGTCGGTGGCAAACGCGTTGGCGAGCAAGGCAGTTTTTACGCCCCAACCGTTCTTGCCGATGTGAAAAAGGGTATGCCCGCGTATGACGAAGAGACGTTTGGCCCGGTCGCCGCTGTCATCACGGTTAAAAGCGATGAAGAGGCGATTGAGGTCGCCAATGACACTATCTACGGACTTGCTTCAACAATTTTTTCAAAAGACATTGAACGAGCTAAAAAACTCGCGAGCCAGATTGACGCCGGAGCGGTCTTTATTAACTGCCCGGTAAAGTCTGATCCCGCCATGCCCTTCGGAGGGATTAAAAAATCCGGTTACGGGCGAGAACTCTCGCATTACGGCATCAAGGAATTTGTGAATGTGAAGACGGTCATGGTGGGGTGAGGAGTCCTTGAGCGAGTGACGTATGAGAGGAGATGAGCCTCTCATGATTTACCCAAACGTAAAGGCGAATGCTTCGATCCCTGGATCGAGGAACTCGATGAGGAGGGTATGCTCTTCGCTTTTTTCTTTAAGATCCACCAGGGTATAGAGACGATCTTCGTCGATCACGATTTGACCATCTTTGACGTCTGCACCGGCTTGCGTTGTATCGAGGGGTTTCCCGTCGAGAGAGAGGCGGATAACGCCATTTCTTTGTGTTCCCGGACGAAGTACCAAGAATACTTTTGATCCTTTAAAGTGATAGTTGAGTTTCGCGTTTCTTCCCGCCGTGGCTTTCTCTGGACCAATGATCCACTCACCGCCGAGACTAAAAGTGTCTTCTGGGGGCGAATTTGAAAGGGTGAACTGTTGTGTACCGTTTTTAAGCGTGCGTGAAAGGTGAAAATGGTTCGCTCTGCCGGAACCGAGATAGGTTTCAGGGGATTGCGCTCGGCGTGGCGTTTGATCGGGCATGACCTGCGTTGTTCCCGTCACACTTGCACCGGCTTCGATGAGCAGGCCTTTGATGGCTTCTTCCATTTCTTCGTATTTTCCTTCACCGAAATGCGTCCGTCTGACATTTCCTTGTGCATCAATCAGATAGTGAGCGGGCCAGTAGCGGTTCTGATAAGCGTACCAGGTGGCGAAGTCGTTATCTTGAGCCACAGGGTAATTAATCTTATTTGCCTTGATCGCTTGCTTCACATTCTCCGTTTTCTTTTCGAATTCAAATTCAGGCGTATGAATACCGATAACGACAAAGCCTTTGTCTTTATAGGTATCGTACCATTGAGTGACGTGAGGAAGGGTTCGGAGGCAATTGATGCAGGTGTAGGTCCAGAAATCGATCAAGACCACTTTCCCTTTGAGATCTTTCAAGCTCAGCCCTTGATCGGTATTGAGCCAACGAGTGAGGCCGGTAAATTCAGGGGCAACATACTGCTCGTTATACAGCTCACTTTTTCGAAGGTTGTTTGCTGGTTTCGTCTGCTCGGCTCCAATCAAACGGTTGAGTCCTGCTTCTACTTGGCTATTGTTTTCGACATTCATGAGGACGGATCCTAATCGAGGAAAGGCGGTTGTGAGTTTCAGCTGAATCACCTTGTCGTAATTGGTATAAATCGCGACGGCGGCGAGAATCATAACTAGTCCGAAGACTTGTTGAATGCGTCCGGTGTAGGCATTCAACCGTTTCGTATGTTTGAGAAAACGCTGTCCCCCGTAGCCAAGTAAAAAAAGCGGAATTCCCACTCCGAGCACATAGGCAACGGTAAGTGCGATCACGGATAGACTTACTTGGCCCGTGACAGCGAGGGCGGCGATGGTGGCTAGAATCGGTCCCGCACAAGGAGCCCAAAGGACGCCAAGTGAAAGTCCGGTCACAAAGCCGGCTCGGAAATCCGTTCCTTGTGTGGTCTTTCCACTAAATCGGTTACTCAGTCGGCTCATTGCGCCTTCTAATCGTTGTGATAAAGCAGGAATCAGTAGGCAAAGACCTAAAAAGACAATGATAATAACAGCAATCGTCCGTAAGATATTGGGATCGAACCCAAATAAACGCACGAGCGAAGAGATGCCGAGCGTAAAAATGGTAAAACTCAGCATGATCCCAAGACTGATCCCGGCCGGACGTGCTGAACTCTTTCCCCCCACCGATGACGAGAGAACGATCGGTAAAAGTGGCCAGATGCACGGCGCAAGAATGGTCACGAGTCCTGATAAAAAAGCAAACCCAAGTAAAAGCAACATAGAAAGATTAGGAAAAAGAAACGATAGTATAGAGTGATTCACCTTGTTCTGTTGTAATGTGGATGGATGCTCCTACCGACTGACCAATCAGAGCGGCACCCAGAGGAGAAAAATGAGAAATGCGTCCACGACTCGGGTTCGATTCTGCTGGCCCAACGAGTTCATAGGTCCGTTCTCCGCGAAGGGTACCGAGTACGACGGTTGAGCCGAGTTGAATCGTCGTCGTTTTCTTCTTATGAATCACTTGCACCCGCTTAAGACGATCTTTAATGGAAAAGATACGACTGTGAATTCGAGCCAAGCGATGCTTCGCCTCTTGATATTCTGCGTTTTCAGAAAGGTCTCCCATGGCAACGGTACGACTAACATCTTCGATGGCTTGACGTTGTTGGACCTTTTCCAAATCTTCCAATTCTCGTTCTAAGCGCTTGAGCCCAGCGGGAGTGAGATGAATGATCGCGACCTCGTCGTCACGACTTCTTAATTTATCCGAACGTCGCCTCGGGAGTCGCATAGTAGGAATGGACTCAGTCTATCACGCCTGTGGTTATCAGATAGGGCTCTAAAAAACTTATCCTCTGTTGCGGCTTTGGATCGCCTGCTAGCCTTTTTATGTTCTGATGTGCAGAAGAGCATCAGAGGTTCCGGAGTTTCGATTCCGAGCGTTGCCCCTTCTATGTGCAAGATGCGTCTTGGTTGGAGTGAGCTCCGCGCTCACTTGCCCCTCTTTCACAGGCGCTTGGCGCAACCTTTTCTTCTCTGGCAAAACCGATCCTCCTACGCTCATGACGGCGACGGGAGAGAGGCTCTTTGTCTGGGTTATACACGTCGGGCTCACAGAAGACGTGTATCCACGTGAGATGGGTGGGGTAAGGCTCGTGCCCTATGCCAATACTCTCGTGACGAGTGAGGTTTAAGCGAGAAGCTCCTCACTGGGCAAATGGTCCTTGCTTTCATGGCTCCCTCGGATGAGCTCCATCCCAAAAGGTGCTTATGAACGAGGATCATGGTGTTGTCGAGGACGGGTCTGTTCGATAAGGCAACCTCGGCCGAACGACTGGAGCCATGAGCTCCACGTGACGCCAATAAAAAGGCGTTCACGCGAAAGGACATGGTGAAAGGGTTCCCCAGCAACACGCGGTACATCGCTCCCTCTGGTGACTTACAACTTGTATGTTCGTCGCTTTCTTTGCCCCGCCCCGGCCACTTGTGCTTGGGTGGGGCTCCCTTTTCTTTCTCAGGCAGTCGGCACTATACTGAACATCTATGGTAGGTATTATTGTCGCTTCAGGTCCTGTTATCGTCGAAGACGATAGAGTACTCCTCAATAAGCACGGAGATACAAGCTTTTGGAAGTTTTGTGGAGGTCGGGTTGAAGACTTCTCAAGCGATCTTCGCGAGAATGCGAGACGAGAAGCAAAAGAAGAGACCGGGGTCGATCTCATCTTTGCAGACCTCCCTCCCTTTTTCTCCTATACCCAAAAAGTAACGGAAGAGGGGACCCTAGATGTCATCCTCGTCCATTTTTTAGCAGAACGTCGTGGAGAGGTGCGTCTCGGCCCAGATATTCGAGAATGCGCCTGGATCCGGTTTCGTGACCTTTCTAAAGAAGATTTAGCTCCTAATATTATTCCCGCACTTACTCATTTCGGCTTTCTTCCTTCTTAATATATGTCTCACATACAAGAAGCGGCGTTTGGCGCCGGCTGTTTCTGGGGAGTAGAGGATCGTTTCCGCGTCTTGCCGGGCGTCGTCATGACCGAGGTCGGCTATATGGGAGGAAAGACAGATCACCCCACCTATGATGACGTTTGTTCCGATGATTCTGGTCATGCGGAGGTCGTTCATCTACAGTTTGATTCAGATAAGTTGAGCTATGAACAATTATTGGATCTATTCTGGCGCTCACATAATCCCACGACACTCAATCGCCAAGGACCAGACGAAGGGTCACAGTATCGATCGGTCATTTTCACCTATTCAGACGATCAAATGCGTTTAGCCAAAATCTCAAAACAAGCTTTGACCGACCTTCATCGCTGGCCCAACCCAATTGTGACAGAGATTGTGTTTGCGCCAGCATTTCACCGCGCTGAGGAGTATCATCAACAGTATCATTTAAAACATGGCGGCAGCTGCGCTTATTAATAAACATATGCCCTCACCTTCTTCGATCCGCTTTCTTCTCTGTAGTGTAGGCACGATGAGTCTTGTGCTTCTCGGTGCTGGTTGTAGGTCTTCGGTACAGCAATCCGTCAGTCCTCCTGCATCGATCCCATCCCCGCCTTCGACCTCAGAGCCTCTCGTCGTGACTCCGCCACAGGCCGAAAAAAATGCGTTTACCGATTCGATCGAGCCTTGGCGCGGGCCATTTCTTGCCGCGCAAGAAAGTACGATCTGGCTCGTCACTCATAAAAATTCTGTCTTAGGGGGCCGCCCTTCGGTACGAGGAACCTTTATTGAACATGGCTCTATTCGACGAGGAAATATCGTGAGTCAGTCGCTCACTGAAAATGGTTTCGGCTTTTCATTAAACTGGGGTCCAGAAGAAAAAGAGCAGGGGTACGGCACGACGACGCGGGTCCGTCTTCCAGACGATCAAGAAGCCCTACAAGGAGAGATTGTGATGGAAGGATCCCGACGTACTTTTGCCTTGAAGCGTGCCACCGATCTGCCCTCGTTTACCCTTCGTCGTGTCGCGACATCAACCCTCGAAGGGGATCAAGAAGTGTGTTCGTTCTCGCTCGAGTATCCCGAACTAGTCGTGTCTACCAGGGTCTCAGAATCCGCTCGAACAGCAATTAACACTAAAATTGTTCAATACATTCAGTCTGACAACTTGAGTCCTACGGCTCAGGTTGAAACATTCATGAGGGATTGCAAACGTGAGCGTCTTGAGGTGAAAGGCATGTCAGATCCTTCCCTTGATCAGCCAAAGTATGCCCAAACCGTAGAGCCAGACGTTATTTTTGCAAATCAGAACGTTGTAAGCCTGCTCTCCTTAAACTATAGCTATACCGGAGGGGCTCATGGCAATTACGGTTATGATGCTCAGACCTTCGATCTTACGACAGGCCGTGAGCTTGGTTTAGAAGACCTGGTGAAACCAGAGCACCTCCGTGAGTTCTATCAGCGTGTTTCGGTCATGCTTCTCAAGAATAACCGCGACCTCATCTTCGAAGAATTTGCCAAAGATATTCAGCAGTTTCTCGATGATCGCAAGCCCACCACAACCCAATCACAACGGGAACAGTATGGTCGGTTGAAAAATTGGTATCTGGTCGAGGATGGAATCGTCTTCTTCTATAACCCTTACGAGATCGCTCCATATGCGGCCGGTATTCAAGAAGTCCGCATCTCGTTTACCGATTGGGATGATCTCGCTCAACCCAATGTTCGTAGTCTGCTCGCAATCTAATCCTATGTCTTATCCTGTTCAAAAAACCGAAGCGGAGTGGCGCGCGCAATTAACACCGGATCAGTATGAAATCCTACGCGAGCAGGGGACAGAACACCCGTTCACGGGCGAGTACGATACCCATACGGGAACCGGTCGCTATCACTGTGTCGCGTGTGAAGCCCCCCTCTTCGATTCGGTCACAAAGTTCGACGCGGGTTGTGGTTGGCCTAGTTTTGATAAGGCCATCCTTGGAGCGATGGAGTTTCACGAAGATATCCGTTTTGGAGTGAAGCGTATAGAATTCCGCTGCGCTCATTGTGGTGGTCACCTCGGGCATGTCTTTGATGATGGTCCTACAGAAACCGGGAAGCGTTTCTGTACCAACTCCCGGACTCTTAAATTTGTTCCCTCTGTCACATAGGGCTTATGTCTGCACTTGCCGTTCGTGAGGTTAGTAAAACTTTTTTAAGCCCATCGGGGGCCACGCTCAAAGCTGTTGATGATGTTTCTTTTGCGGTTCAAGAGGGAAAAATCCACGGACTTCTTGGTCCGAATGGTGCGGGGAAGTCTACTCTTATTAATATGATCAGCGGGATTTTCCCGCCCACGAATGGGACGATCCAGCTATTTGGGGTAGATGTCGTCAAAGATCCTGTGAATGCTAAGAAGCTTCTTGGAGTCGTCCCACAAGAAGTGGTGGTTGAAATGGCCTTTACCGTCGAAGAAGTGCTCTATTACTTTGCCGGCATGTACGGTGTTCCTCTGAGTCAGCGTTCCAAGCGTATCGATGAAGTGCTTGAAGACATGAATCTGAACGATAAACGTAAAGAGCGCGCTCGGGGTCTCTCTGGAGGGATGAAGCGGCGCCTTATGATCGCGAAGGCGCTCATGCATCGACCCAAGCTTCTTATTCTCGACGAACCAACTGCAGGTGTCGATGTCGGCTTACGCCAACGTATCTGGGAGGTTGTACGTCGCTTAAACCGAGAGGGGACCACGATCGTCTTTACAACGCATTATCTTGAAGAGGCGGAGCAACTCTGTGAGGCAATCACCCTCGTTCATCAAGGCAAGATTATTAAAGAAGGAACGATCAAATCATTACAAGAAGAATTCTCTCAGAACCAACTTCGTTTTGAACTCTACAAGCCCCAAGATCATCATTTAGAAGGCGTCACGTCCGTCGGTTCTGATCTGCGCTATCCAATTACGGAGCTTGGAAAGAATATCCTCGAGGTCTCTTCCTTCTACGGCGAAAATCTCAAAGAAGTCCGTACCGATAAGCCTTCTCTCGAAGAGATCTTCCTTACTTTGACACGTTCCACCTCTTAATATGGTCTACATGTGGGCGCTTTATGCGCGTGAAGTGAAGCGATTCCAGAAGATCTGGATGGATACCGTTTTTAGTCCCATCGTCTCGATGGGTTTGTATCTGGCCGTCTTTGGCATTGTTCTTCAGGGCCGTGAGATCGGTGGTTTCAACTATCTCGCTTTTATCTATACGGGCCTTCTTTCCATGGTCCTCGTAAATGGAAGTTTCTCTAATCCGGGATTCTCCCTCATTATTGCGAAGAACGTGGGGACGATCATCGATCTTCAAGTCGTACCCATCTCTACTTGGCGTATTGGTGTAGCCTATGCTTTGGCCGCACTTACGCGTGGACTCATCACTCTTCTGATGGCCGCCTTGTTTACTTTTTGGTTTATTCCAGGGATTCAGATTGCGCATCCGATCCTTCTCATCTCTGCCCTTCTCTTGAATGGTTTCTGTTTCGGTCTCCTCGGTGTTGCCTTCGGAATGTGGGCCAGAGGGTTCGAATCACTAACCTTCATGACGACCTTCATTTTACAGCCAATGATCTTCCTGGCGGGGGTTTTCTATCCCATCACCGATTTACCGTCCTTTTGGACTACGCTTAGCCTTTTTAACCCCATTCATCATACCGTGAATATCATTCGCTATAGTTTATTGGGTTATCAAGATGTGTCTTATGTTACCTCGTTTGGTGTCATTATTGTCTTCACGATGATCCTTTTTGCCTGTATGCAGTTTATTACGAAGAAAGGCTTAAGAAGGGGATGACCCTCCCTGGAGGGTTGGTTCCTCAGATCGTGCCTTTACGTCAGGCAAAAAATCAGGAAAATATCCGCCGGCCTTGAAAAAGAGCCGGTTTTAGAATAGGATGAGGTACCCCTGGAAGGAGGGTGTGTAGAATGGGTCTCTTGAACATCTTCGGATACGCCCAGCGGGGCCACGCCACGACGGAGCGCAAGCCCAAGCCGGAAGGCTGGACGAGCAAGGTGATCTCGAAGCTCACGGTCGCTCCGGGAAGGAGCGACCCCAACAAGCCCGGGAAGTTCACGATCTTCTCCCGCAACCGTCCTGAGCCCAGCATCGAGATCCTGCCCGACGACCGTATCCGGCTCAGGCCGGAACACCGGCTCCGGAAGGAGCTCATGCCGCCTCCGCCGTCCTGGTACAAGAGCTCATGGGTTCCCGGCGCCCTCAGCGCCGTCGCCTTCTCCCTGGTCGTCCTCTACCTCTACCTCTCCCTCAAGTGACCTTTGTCGCTTGAGGCCTCTCCCCCCGCTCGTCGTGTCCTACCCTCGCCGAGCCTCTTTTTTTACTTAATACATCCTATGCGTACTCATCGATTTTTTTTTCAAGGCTGGTCCGAACAAGCAGAGTATGATGTGACGGATGAAGCGCTCCTTCATCAATGGCTTCGAGTTTTTCGTATGGAGATAGGGGATGCGGTCATCTTATGCAATGGTCTGAATGAAGAGGCTCGAGCCGTCATCAAGAGTATTCAGAAAAAATCTGTCACCCTTCAGATTGGGAAAAAAGAGTCTTGTCGCACCGAGCTACCTCGACCGGTTATTTTGGCGGCTGCACTTTTAAAGCGTGAGAACTTTGAATGGGTGGCTCAGAAGGCCACGGAGCTTGGGGTAACGGAGATCCAGCCCCTCGTGACCGAGCGTACCGTAAAAGAAGATATGAAACGGACACGGGTTGAACTCATCGTGAAAGAAGCAATGGAACAATCTGGTCGCGGTGTTGTTCCTGTTGTTCATGAGCCGAAACCACTAACCGTTCTTCTGAATACCATCTCCCCCTCATCTTGTGTGGTGTTTGATGCGGAAGGGAGTTCCCCGTTCACAGTCCTTTCAAAAATAAAGCCAAATCCGTTAGTTGTCCTGGTTGGGCCCGAAGGGGGATGGTCAGAAGAAGAGCGATCTCTTTTTAAGAAATTATCGATCCCATTTGTTGGATTAGGTGGGCGTACATTACGTGCCGAGACAGCAGCTGTTGCCGCTCTTGCGGTCGTAACAATGACGATTGAAAACGTATCTTAAGTTTTTCTGTCAGCGAGAGCTCCGAGGCAACGATCTGTATTGATCACAAACTGTAATCAATACAAAATTGGTCACTTCTAAACGCCATCCTTGTCTCTTCCTTCTCCTCTCCGGTAACATACAGCCATGTTTACTGTTCTTCTTTTTCTAGCCGTCTTGTCGGTTCTCGTGATTGCGCATGAGTGTGGTCATTATGTGGCTGCGCGATTGTGTGGAGTAAAAGCCGAAGAGTTTGGTTTTGGCTTTCCTCCTCGTTTGATTGGTTTTGTCCGAGAAAAGGGTAAGTGGAAACGAGTACCCTCACGTTCAGACAAGGTATACGCTTCGACAATTTGGTCGATTAACTGGCTTCCGTTGGGCGGGTTTGTCCGTATGAAGGGAGAAGAGGGTCATCCCGGCGAAACAGACGCGTTTGCTTCCAAGGGGATACTGGCCCGTCTTTTTATCCTGTCGGCAGGAGTTATCATGAACTGGGTCGTCGCGAGCCTTATCTTCGGTGTCGGTTTCTTGATTGGAGTTCCGAGTGATATCCAAGGCGTTCCGCCATCGGCACGGGTAGAAAATGTTCGTACAGAAATCGTTCAGGTCGTATCTGGTTCCGCTGCTGCAGATGCCGGTCTGAAAATGGGAGATCGTCTGCTTGAGGTGAGTGGTCAACCGGTTGCGACGGCACAAGACGCCCTTAAACGTTTCCAAGAAGTCTCAACCCAGAACCAATCATTTCCGTTACGCATTACCCGTGAAGGTCAAGAACAGATCGTTCAAATCACTCCAAAATATCTTGAAGCGCTCAAGCGACCAGCGGTTGGTGTGAGCGTCTCTTCGATCGGAACCGTCAGCTTTCCTTGGTATCAAGCGTTCCCGCAAGGAGCGGTCTTAACGTATCAATACACGAAGCTTATTCTTGGCGCGTTTGGAGATTTGGTGGAATCGCTTTTCGTGGGGGATGTTCCGGCAGATGTTTCTGGCCCGGTTGGAATTGCCGTTATGACGGGGAAGGTGGCGGCGCTTGGTCTATGGCCCTTGCTTCAATTCGCCGCCATGCTTTCTATTAATCTTGCGGTTGTGAACTTCTTACCCATCCCTGCGTTGGATGGAGGCCGTGTCCTGTTTATCCTCATCGAAACGATCCGTCGTAAGCGGATTCGACCTGAATGGGAGGCCTCGATTCATCGTGTCGGCTTCGTCCTCCTTCTGACTCTTGTTGTCCTCGTCACCTTCCACGATGTCGTTCGCTACGGTGGGGGTATTTGGCACGGTCTTAAAAATGTGGTTGGATTATAGCGAAATTTAGACCCTCATTTCCTCTTTTTCTGCGATTCTTATGACCTGGCAAGAACAGCTTGAGGCGCTCCATACCCGCGTCGTTTCTGAGATCACCTCCCTAACCACCTGGGAAGCTTTTTCCGCTTTAGAAAATGAAATCCTTGGTCGTAAAGGAGCCATGGCTGATCTCATGAAAGCTCTCAAGGAGGTTTCTGATGACGAGCGTCGCACGTTGGGGGCAAAAGCAAATGAGGCAAAAGCAGACCTTGAAAAGCTTCTCACGGAAGCACGCGTTCGTTTAAATGAGGCTGTCCTCGAAGCGCGTCTTAAGACCGAATGGGAAGATATTACGGAGCCTGGTATTCGTCCTTCACGAGGCAACGTCCATCTTGTCACTCATGCCATTCGCGAAATCACCGAAATTTTTGAACGCGCCGGGTTTGCTCGCCAACGTTATCCGGAGATTGATTGGGATTGGTATGCCTTCGAATCCTTAAATATGCCAAAGGATCACCCCGCTCGTGATGAGTGGGAGACGTTTTTTATGGACGCTCCGACGAGCGCGAAGGGGAGCATGGTGCTTACGCCTCATACCTCAAACTCTCAGGTACGTGAGATGGAGAAAAAACAGTTTCCGATTCGCATGATCAATATTGCCAAATGTTATCGTCGTCAAAGCGATGCCACCCACGTGCCGATGTTCCATCAATTCGAGGGTCTCTACATTGATAAGGACGTTTCAATTACCCACTTGCGAGGGTTGATCGAATATTTCGTTCATGAATTTTTTGGTCCTGACCGGAAGTCTCGTTTACGTCCATTTCACTTTCGATTTACCGAACCTTCTTTTGAGGTTGATATTTCGTGTGCTGTCTGTGGCGGAACAGCGCTTGCGGCCAATGGTCAAAAATGTCGGGTATGTAAGCAAGGTTGGCACGAGCTTGGCGGGGCAGGGATGGTCCACCCCAATGTTTTGAAGGCAGGAGGAGTCGATGAGGCTGTCTATTCGGGTTTTGCCTTTGGTATCGGAGTTGAACGGACATATATGATGAAAGAGGGGCTCAAAGTGGATGATCTTCGCATCCTCTATAAAAATGATATTCGCTTTTTGCAACAGTTCTAACGTCTACGACTATGAATGCACTTGTTTCGTACCAGTGGTTAAAAGAATACGTCGATCTCAAAGAAACACCGTCAGAATTTGCGAGCCGTGTTTCGCTTTCCGGTCCGGCCGTCGAACGTCTCTATCCGCAAGAGGCTTCGTTTGATCGTATTGTGGTTGGTCACGTCGTCAGTCTTGAAGCCCATCCAAATGCGGACAAGCTTCGGGTGGCGAAAGTGGATATTGGCGGAGCAGCACAACCGCTAAACATCGTCTGTGGTGGAACAAATCTTCGTGACGACCAGTGGGTTATGGTCGCACTCATTGGCTCTAAAGTCCGTTGGCATGGCGAAGGGGAATTGATTGAGCTCGTGCCTACAGCTATCCGGGGGGTGAATAGCGAAGGCATGATTTGCGCCTCAGAAGAGGTTGGTCTGGGAGATGCTTTTCCTTCGCGTGGCGAGCGTGAGATCGTTGATCTTGAAGAACGGGTGCCTGGTTTTGTGGGTATTTCGGGCCAATCACTTGCCGAAGCGCTCGGATATGCCGGAGACGTGGTTATGGATATGGAAGTCACGAGCAATCGTCCTGATGCGATGGGGATGGTCGGGATGGCCCGTGAAGCAGCCGCTATTTTAGAGCGTCCGTTTGTGTGGCAGCGCGCTCCAGAGATTCTGCCAGCCGGTGTCCCTTTGAATATTCAAATAGAAGATCCAAAACGCTGCTTACGTTATCGTGCGGTTCGTATCGATGGGGTGAAGGTAGGCCCTTCGCCGTGGTGGATGCAACGACGTCTGCTTCAGGCGGGGCTCCGTCCGATCAATAATATCGTGGATATTACGAATTACGTTCTCCTCGAGCTTGGACAGCCCATGCATGCGTTTGATGCGGGCAGGTTATCCCAAAATCAGATTCGCGTTCGTACGGCGAAGACAGGGGAGACGATTGAGCTTCTAAATGGAACGATGGCTGCGTTACAAGAAACGATGCTGGTCATCGCCGATGCTGAAAAACCGATTGCTGTTGCTGGCGTTATGGGAGGAAAAGGATCGTCTATTACTACTGCTACGACATCCCTCGTCTTTGAAGCGGCAACCTTTGATGCTGTTTCGATCCGCCGCACTGCTCGTGCGCTCCGTCTCACGACCGATGCGCAATTACGTTATGAGAAAGGGCTGTCGACGCAAGCGCTTTCGGATGCCTTGGCTCGTTCCGTTGAGCTCTGTCTTCAGATCGCCGGTGGCCAAGTTGCATCTCAAGTTTTTGACCAAGGCGTTGCCTACGAGCCTCGTGTCTTTTCAATCCCGATTGATCGAGTCCAGACACTTATTGGTGTTCCTTTATCTCACGAAGAGATCCAAAGTACTCTTAAACGTTTAGGGTTCGATGTCCGTTTAGATGGAGAAGTGCTGACCGCTTTCGTCCCTTGGTGGCGTGATCATGATATCGAGGATGGACGTGATTTAGTCGAAGAAGTGGCACGTGTCTACGGATACGCGCATATTCCGGCCATCTTTCCAGCCGGCGTTTCTCCTCGTCCGACGGATCCCATCTTGCGATGGGAAGATCGTGTCCGTGATCTTGTGGTCGGGGCAGGATATACGGAGGTATATAGCTATTCCTTCGTCTCAAAAGATCTCTTAGAGAAGACGGGATACTCCCATTTGCCCGTCCTGGCGGTTTCGAACCCTCTTTCAACCGATCTTGAAGTGATGCGCCCTTCGCTTTTGCCTTCGCTTATCCAAGTCGTGATCGAAAACCAAGAACGTGCTCGTAGCCAACGTCTTTTTGAAATTGCGCATGAATACCATCCTCGTACCGGTGACCTCCCAGAAGAGCGTTTACGACTTGCAGGAGCGGTGTTAGCCGAAGATCGAGCCTGGCGTGAAGCGAAAGGATTGGTTGAGCATTTGCTTCAGGAGCTACATGTTCCTAAGATTCGTTTTACTCGTTTAGAAGAGGACGGTCATTGGCACCCAGGTCGTTCGCTCGAAATTTGGTCTGCGAGTACGCGTCTTGGAGTGGTCGGTGAACTCCATCCTCGGTTCGCGGATCAACTGAAGATCGAAGGTCGCCTTGCGCTTATCGATATCGACTTACCAAGCTTGATCTCCGTCGCCTCAACAAATCCGACATATGTTCCTCTCCCTACCTACCCGGATGTTCGTCGCGATCTTGCCTTGCTGGTTCACAAAGAAGTATCGGTAGAAGAATTGGCAAAAACAATGAAAGAAGCGAATTCCCTACTTCGAGAGGTTGAATGGTTTGATACCTATACGGGTACCGGGGTTGAGGAAGGGAAGAAATCTGTTGCGTTTCATCTTGCCTTCAGTTCCTCTGAACGAACACTGGAGACAAAAGAAGTCGATGAGGCAATGAATGCAATTACGATGATACTCGAAAAAAAACGAGGAGCGACGCGAAGATAGATCATCTGAAACAGGGTATGTTATACTTCTCTTCATATGTTCCTTTCTAGCTCTCAAGATGTCTGGCATCTCGTCGCCAGTTTCTGTTTCGTCGCCATTACGATCTTCGTGTGTTGGTCGCTCTACGAACTCATGAAGGTCTTACGTCAGGCCAACGAAATGATCAGTGAGTTTCGTGTGCGTATTTCCGCGATTGAAGAAGCGATCGACTCGATCCAGGAACGATTGAGTTCTTTTGCAAGTATCGCGGGTATGGTCGCCCAAACAGGAAAGCAGCTCATTTCTATCGTGGGGAATGGAAAAGAAGCAAAAAAGAAAGCGTTAAAGAAGGAACTTAAAGATTTAGAAGAGGAAGATTGAGATCTAAAAAACCTCCCTTGATGGAGAGGCTTTTAAAGCCTGTTCTCGTCTCGATCTTTCGAACAGAAAACTCCGGCCAATCAGGGCAGGAGTTTTCTGGCTTTTTCTGGTAAAAATACGCTTGTTGCGCCTCTCTCGCGTCATCGCTAAGATGCCCCTGTTCTTATGCCCTCCCCCTTCGTTCATCTTCATTGTCACTCGATGTTTTCGCTCCATGATGCCATGGGCGATGTCGATGAGCTGGTTGAGCGGGCCAAAGAGTTAGGGTATGACGCACTCGCACTGACGGATCATTCTGGTCTCTATGGCGTGATCGAGTTTTATGAGGCCGCCAAGAAAGCGGGAATCAAGCCAATTATTGGGGTCGAAACCTCGGTTGCTCCAAACAAACACACCGATAAGCGACCGGGTATCGACAATCGCATGTCGCATATCACGCTTTTGGCTGAGACGAACGAGGGGTATCAGAATCTTCTCAAACTTGTCTCAACCTCCTATCTCGAAGGGTTCTACTACGTCCCTCGTATTGATAAAGATCTGATGCGTCAGTATGGAAAGGGGATTATCGCGTTGTCAGGCTGTTTGAAAGGAGAAATCCCTCGAGCGTGTCAGGCGCATGATCGCGAACGGGCTCAGGAATTAATCCTGGAGCACCAAGAAATATTTGGGAAAGACAACTTCTTCTTAGAGCTTATTCATCACCCGGAATCACCAACGCAGATCGAAGTCAACGAAATTTTAG
>CAYHTN010000007.1:0-27521 GCA_964359565.1 uncultured Gammaproteobacteria bacterium | reverse complement strand
GATCCCTTCTCTCTCCGCATTTAGATCTCTCGGAAAACGAATACGATACATGAGGGTATTCCAAGCGAGATTCTCTTCTGGATTCTGGAAGTTGGGATCATGGCCATAGATCGAACGAAAGGTTTGACGAACACGAGGGAGTTGAAGGCGTTCTTGGTTTAGATTTCGTGAAAGCGGAATGACGCCTCTCGTCATACGTTCGAGATCGGCGGCGAGGATATCACTTCTTCCCATGGTTTGCATGGCATCACGAACGAGGGCACGACGCTCACCACTGCCGAGTGCTCTCGTCCGTTCACTCACGCCATAGGTGATGAAGTTTGAGAGAATCAACGCGGACGTCTCATCTAACGAAACCTGAAAGGTTCTCGCATCCGCACGGACATGCGCGAGAGACCGTCCTTCGGTCACGAAGTCTCGTGATCCATGGGTTGCTTCAACCAATGAAACGACATCGGAAGGATTGAGGATCGTCACGACCTGTCCTGGAACATCTGGAGAGGGAGATGGGAGGGAAACAGCGATAGACGAAGGCAGGGGAAGAGGAATCAAGGGGACCACATTGCCCACCGGAATCAGACTTCCAATCGACGTAGGAGCGCCTCCGGAAACGGCTGAACCACCGCCAGAACCTCCTCCTCTCACATCATCTTCTTGAATAGAGATCGTGATCGAAGCGAGGGTGAGGGAACGATAGCCATGCGCGGTCGTAGACGGAGTGCTTGTGATTGCGAGGGTACGGTCGCCGGTATACAGAGTATCGTTTGTGGAGGTCACAAAGATCGTCTGGGTAGTGTTCCAATCGCTGGTTGTGAACGTGAGGGTTGAAGCTGAGAGCGCGAGGCCGGTCTCTGGAGCAAGCAGGACTTGAACGGTGGAGGTTGGCGGGGTCGTGAGAACGACGGTATAGCTTTCGGCTCGACCCTCTGCGAGAGAGAAACTAGTGGGGGTGATCGTGACGAGGGCGGTGTCATTGTCCGTAATTGTCACGACAAATGCCGTCAGACTGAGGACGTCATAGCCATAGGCGCTGGCTGAAAGGAGAGGGGTCACGCTTGTCGTATGCGTGCCTTCGGCCACGGCATCGTTTGTGGCCGTCACGGTCACACTCTGGGGGGTGTTCCAATTGGAGCTCGTGAAGGTGAGGGTCGAAGTCGAAAGGGTGAGGCCGTAGGTACTGGTTGCGAAGATAAGTTGCACCGTGGTCGTGGGTTGGGTATCAAGAACAGCCGTGAAGGAATCTGTCGCGCCTCCTTCGGTCGAAGTGGTAGAGCCTCCTGGTTCAGTGATCGTAACTCCAGCGGTGTCATTGTCTGTGATGGTATAGATCGTCGACGTATTCGATCCGATGATCGCAAAGGCAGGGCTCGAGAGAGTGAGGGTGAAGGTTTCATCTGGTTCATCGATCAGATCATTGATCACGGTGAGAGAGACGGTGGTACTGGTTTGACCGGCAGTGATAGTCGCGGTGCCGGAAGAGAGCGTGTAGTCGGTACCAGCACCCTCTGCCGTTCCAGCAGTCACGGCATAGTTCACGGTCACGTTTTCGAAATGGGTCGTATTCAGAAGAATACGAACAGAGGTGGAGGTGAGAGATTCAAGTCCAGAAGCGGTGCCTGATTGAAACGAGAGAAGACGGGTGGTCGTATCCACGATGAAGGCAGGGCCAGAAGAAGTGGCATTCACATAGGAAGAGGCGGCAGCCGCAGCATCGATGGCTTTCACGCGCCAGTAGTAGGAGGTAGCAGGAAGGGTTTGACCGCTTGAGCCAAGGGTATAGGTGCCGCCACCTAAGGCTTGACCGACTTGAAAGGTGCGGGCGCCTTCAGACGCGAGGGCGCTGGTATAGTCGATGACGGGAGAAGAGTAGTCGGTACTGGTGGCAACTTGGATTTGATACTTCACCGTATCAACATCTGGATCAGAGAGGGTGAAGGAAAAGGTGGGCGTTTGGGTCCCAGTGGTGTTTGCGTAGGTGAGGGTCGAAGGACCGAGGGAGGAGGGGAGGTCGGGGGCGGTGTTGAGGAGGAGGAGGGATACGCTTCCAGCTATTCCATTTTCTGCCGGAGCTCCTCCGCCTGTTCCACCTATTGCCGTTGATGTTCCCGACCAGCTTGTCGCGTAATACTCAAGACCAGTACGTCCACCGCCACCTCCACCGGCTGAAATATTTTCGGAAGCACCATTGCCTCCATTAGCCGTGATATTTCCTGAACCGGCTAAGGTTCCTGCCGTGATGTAGATAGACCCTCCTGAACCACCTCCAGGTGATGGATAGCTGGCTCCGCTCACGAATCCATTCAGGCCATTGGCATTTAAATTTCCACTGACTGTTAGCGTTCCCGAAGCATCGAGACGAATGTATCCTCCCCCGTTTCCACCTATATAGGTAGCCGGCGAAGCGGGGTGATTAGCTCCACCTCCCCCACTACCCAACAACGTCGGTGCAAGAGATGATCCATAGGTGGTTGTTTGCTCTGAGCCTGCGGCCGTTCCGCGTCCACCTGCGCCGCCGTGAGCACCACCACCTGAACCACTAGCTGTTTTCCCATATCCACTCGTTACGAGCGTACAAACACCTGTGCTTGTATTCGGACCGAAACCGTCCTGAGCCACATTTCCACCACCACATCCTTTTCCAGAGGCATTGATCGAAGAGTCGTTATCAATAGTTAGACTCAAAAACGTAGAAGATACGTTGGTATTCAGTGTTGATTGCTGGAGTGTTAAGGAAAGATTATCAGTCAAATACAATCGCGTATCACTACTAGTTGAGGATGCGGCTCCTGTAAATGTGAAGCCACGGAAGGTGATCGTGGAGGGTGTTTGGAACGTCGTCTTGGATCCTCGTTTTGTTACGCTTATGGTTGATGTCGAATTTTGCCAAGAAGATGTCGCGGAAAAAAATACGTTATCTGTATTAGAGAGCGTTATATTTGAAGTGGTTGAATTTATCCCGTTCCACCCTAAAAAAGATGCCGATGTGATAGCCCCACTAAAATTCATGGTGGCACCTGATATCCACAATGCATCCGTTGAAGAAACGGATAAGCTTGTTAAATCACTCGTGCACGTCAGATTTACTCCATTCATGAGAATAGATGCGGCGTGTAAAAGAAGAGAGCCTGGCGATGTGCAATAGAGTTCGGAGCTCGTAGCAAAGGTAAATGTTGAACGAGTGTAATCGCCATCGGAACGAAAATCCAAACCACTTGTGACGGTGACGTTTCCCGATCCATCATCTGTTTTTCGATCTAAGATAAAGGTGGTACCGGCCTTACCATCTTCCGCTGGGGCTCCACCACCAGAACCTTTAGAGGCGGTGATGTTCGAGAGTGTGAATCCACTTAGCGTGTTGGCGTACACAGCTACGCGCCCGCCTCCGCCTCCACCAGCTGAAGTATTTTCGGAAGGACCATTGCCTCCGTTTGCAGTAATCGTTCCAGATCCAGTCAGTGTTCCTGCCGTGATGTAGATAGACCCTCCTGAACCACCTCCAGGTGATGGATAGCTGGCTCCGCTCACGAATCCATTCAGGCCATTGGCATTTAAATTTCCACTGACTGTTAGCGTTCCCGAAGCATCGAGACGAATGTATCCTCCCCCGTTTCCACCTATATAGGTAGCCGGCGAAGCGGGGTGATTAGCTCCACCTCCCCCACTACCCAACAACGTCGGTGCAAGAGATGATCCATAGGTGGTTGTTTGCTCTGAGCCTGCGGCCGTTCCGCGTCCACCTGCGCCGCCGTGAGCACCACCACCTGAACCACTAGCTGTTTTCCCATATCCACTCGTTACGAGCGTACAAACACCTGTGCTTGTATTCGGACCGAAACCGTCCTGAGCCACATTTCCACCGGGACACCCCATACCTGCGACATTAACTACAGCACCTGATGCGATCGTGATATTTCTTGCCGTAATATTTACTCCACTTACGCTACTGGTGGTGTGAATAATGCGCCCATTAACTACAACGTCATCGGTGCTGCCAAGTACCATGGCGCTTGAAGTCCCCATGGTCATCGTGACACCGCTATTGACGGTCACGGTCCCAGCGCCCTGGAGGTCCGTCGTCCCAAGCCAAGTCGTACTTACATTGGCACTAATCGTAATCGCATCACAGCTATTGCTATCAATATATGCTTGATTAATGACGGTGTCTGCACTGATGGTACAAGTCGCTGCTTGAACAGAAGTCGCATGAAGAAAGCTCCAAAAAATAAGTCCTCCAAAAACAAAAAGACGAAGGAGCACACAAAATAAGCGATTCATAGATGTTTCGTGCAAATTTTACCATATCCCTCCAATCTTCACTATGGACACTGGGGATAGAAAACGATTCTCGCACAAGAACAAACTGACCAAAGTCCAATACAACGGTAATGAGCATGGGCTCATGAACGGCATTTCGTTCGTGAATCTTTTGTGGCATATCTTGAAGAAATCACCCTTGTCGACTATCGGATCTACGACGAGGAACGAGATGATGAAACAAGAATCGACCATTTCCAGATATTGAAAAGTGTTACTCAGCGAAGGCATCTTCTTAAAAAACTCAAACCTCTGCCTCATTTGTGGCTTTTATCAGGCTCGTAGTTCGTCAATCAAAGAAAAAATCAGTTGGTACGGGTAGAAGGAGATGATCTCGAGATCGACTACGAGGCTTTATTTGGCAAACGCGTAGGTCCTAGAGATGTGCTTTTATGTTATCCTAACTCCTGTTTAACCCCTCTTTTCTCTATGTTCAAAAAAATTGCGATTGGGTTCCTCGTTTTTTTTGCCATTATTGCCGTTCTTATTATCAATCCATTCACCACGATTGATGCGGGTGAGCGTGGGGTGGTGCTGCGGTGGGGTGCTTTTCAAGGACGAATTTTACAACCAGGATTACATGTTATTACCCCCGTGATGGATCAGGTTGTAAAAATGAATGTACAGACGACCAGATTTTCGATCGAAGATTCTGAAGCGTACTCCAAAGACTTGCAAGTTGTCTCTATCGAGAGCGCCTTACTCTATCAATTAGATGAGGCTGAGGTGGGCAAGATCTATCAGGAGATTGGGACAAACATCGAAGGAAAAATTATTCAACCTTCACTTGAGGCAGCGATTAAGCAAGTGATTGCGAAATATACCGCCGAAGAAATTCTGAACTTACGGGCGCAAGTTCAGCAAGAAATCGAAAGTGCGGTCCGTGCCTCTATCGCATCAAGTCACGTGCTCGTGTCTCAATACGCGATGGTCAACGAAAAGTTTTCCAGTGAGTTTGAAGGAGCGATTGAACGTAAGCAAGTTGCTGAACAGGATGCGAAGCGTGCCGAGAATGAATTAAAACGGATTAGAATCGAAGCGGATCAACGGGTTGCCCAAGCCCAAGCAGAAGCGACCGCTATTAAGCTTCAATCGGATGCCGCGAGTAACGAGAAATATGTTTCTTTAAAGGCCTTAGAAGTCCAGATGGAGGCCGTACGGAAGTGGGACGGGCATTTGCCAACGTCGATGATCCCAGGATCGGCGCTACCGTTTGTGAATGTGCCAACAAGATAAGAACGGATCCGGTTCTGTACGCTTAATCTCGTAACAGGGCTAGAATCACACCCGATCCACGGGTACCAAGAGATGGCCGAGCATACGCGATGAGCTCCGGATGAGCTTTGAGCCAACGTTCGGTCATCTCTTTTAGTTTTCCCGTCCCATGTCCGTGGATAATGCTCACGATTTGGATCCGGCGATACGATTGGTTGTGGATGAATTGTTCGAGTTCGTGTTCGGCGGCGAGTGTGGATAACCCATGGAGGTCAATGGTTGGGACATCGCCATGTTCTGCAACCCAAAGCAACTCTTCTTGCAAGCCTCGATTTGTGGCTTGAATACGAACTTTCTTTGGACCACGCGTTCTTTTCATGATTCGATCTTACGTGTCCTTGCCTTCTTCGCCAAGACATCTCTATGATAGAGGAGGTATGCATCCGTTTTCTGAAGCAACACCTGAACACTTCGTTTCGGTTGGCAAGGTCCATGACTGGCAAGATGGTTCGGCTCGCGAAATAAAAGTACACAAGAAACCAATGTCTGTTGTGCGGATAGGTGATCGTTTTTTCGCACTTAACAGCATTTGTCCGCACATGGGAGGTCCACTTTCTTGTGGCTCACTCCATGACGGTAAACTTTATTGTCCTTGGCACGACTGGGGGTTTGATATCCAAACTGGAAAATGTCCGAATGGTCACCGGGTTGAGCGGTATCACGTCCGGGTGGAAGGGGATGACGTCCTGGTCGGCTGGGTTATTCAAGAATAATATTTATGATCTCTGTTCTTTCTTCGAAGCAACGAAAAATCGTGGCTGCTCTCTTTATCGTCTTTGCAGCGATTCTCTCTCAGTTTTTTCCTGAGATCGTTCCTTCAGACAAAGTGTATGATCCCCATCAACCGGTTTGGTTTGAGGCAACGACCACTGTTCCTCTCGTGCAGACGCGAGGAGTCACGTCAACAGTCACTGGGGCTTTGACGACATCGACTGCTGTCATAGAAATCAATGCCTTCGTGGTTCGAGTGGTCGATGGCGATACGATCGATGTTCGTTTTGATGGGGTATCTACCACTCAGAAGATTCGTCTCCTCGGCGTGAATACTCCCGAAACGGTTGATCCGCGACGGGTCGTTCAGTGCTTTGGGAAGCAAGCATCGTCTTTTATGAAGGCACTCCTTACCGAAAAACACATCCGTCTCGATGCGGATCCAGAAGCCGATGAACGAGATAAATACGATCGACTCTTAAGAAATATTGTTTTACCGGATGGAACAGATGTCAATGCTTCATTAGTTGGTTCGGGTTATGCGTATGCCTATGTTTCATTTCCTCAAAATAAACAGCGAAAAAAACAACTGACTCGTCTTCAAGAAGAGGCGAAGACTGCCAAGAGGGGATTATGGGCAGAAGGAACATGTGCGGGGGAGAAATAATTTTTTTGGATAGGCCGTTCGCTTTTCCCCTCACGCCGAGCGAAGCTCGGAGGGGAGGGGTGCAGGGGAGGAGGAGCCCCACCCTGGTCGTCCTCGTAAAAAAGTCTTTCCATCCATTGCATTTCCGCCTTCAGGTTGAACGCGGGTTAAAATGAGAGAAGTCGCTTCTCCACACGCCATCATCGGATCTTGTTCGGGAGAGATGAGTTGTGTTCCTGCGGTATGTTCCGTTTTCGGACCAAGAGCACCCGCGAGGACTTTGAGGCGTTTCCCCTCAATGATGGTGTATGCCCCTGGCCAAGGCTGATAGGCTCGGATGGCTCGTTCTAAGCTAAGCGCGGGCTTATGCCAGTCTAAAAGACCGTCTTCTTTGGTAAAGCGATGCACGATCGTGGCTTGGGTATGATCTTGCTCTGACGACGGGAGAGCGGGATTTTTGACTAATTGATGAATCGTTTGTAATAAGAGGTTTCCTCCTTGCTTCGCGAGTCGATCGCTCAATGTGATTGTGGTGTCGTCCGGATGAATATCCGCACGGATCTGTGTATAAACGGGTCCGTGATCCATGAGTGCATCCATCTTCATGATGCTGACACCCGTTTCTGTTTCTCCGGCAAGAATTGCGCCGGCCATGGGAGAGGCGCCTCGATATTTAGGAAGAAGAGAGGGATGAACATTCAGAACACCCAGTGGATATAGATCGAGAATCTCTTGAGAAATAATTTGGCCAAAGCTCACGACGACAGCAAGGTCTGCGTTTAAGGTTCGGAGTTTTTCTACCGCTTCTTTGCTTTTAAGGTCTTCAAATTGAAGGAGGGGGAGTCCGAGACGAACGGCTGTTTGTTTGACAGGTGAGATGCCAAGTTCTTGTTTGCGTCCCACCGGGCGATCAGGCTGAGTGATAACAGTAACGATCTCAAGCTGCTGATCCGTAGCGAGTAATTCTAAGCTTGGAATCCCCACGTCGGATGTGCCAAAGAAGACGATGCGTATAGGTGGCACAAGGGTGTTCATAATTAAATGTGTTTGTTTCCGTCCGCGCGGGTAAGACGAATGACTTTATCGATGAACAAAATACCGTTCACATGATCGATTTCGTGCTGGAAGACGATGGCGGGAAAGTTTTTTAAATCCAATGACACCCGGCGACCATAACGATTCAAAGCCTCAACACTCACTTTTTTATGGCGCATCACAATGCCGTATTGTCCAGGCACGCTCAAGCATCCCTCTTCACTTTCGACCATTGCTTCGGAGCGTTTGGTGATTACCGGGTTCATAAAACACTCAGGTCCTTGAGCTATCTGGACCACGACGGCGCGAATATTGCGTCCAATCTGGGGAGAGGCGATACCAACCCCATCTGATTCGATCATGGTCTGAATCAGACTGTCTAAGTACATTTGAAACTCCGCGGTGACGATTTCTACAGGACTCACATCAGCCGAGGCTTGATGAAGACCGGGGGTTTCGGTTGGTACGAGCGTAAGGCGCTGCATAAGGGCTAAGATTACTTAAAAAAAGCAATGGGGTCAAGATCGATTTTGGCTTCTTTGGCCAGCGGTTTTAATAGGGTGATCAGTTCGGCTTCGCTGACTTCTGCCGGAGCGACGAGATGCCAAATACGTCGCCGACGTTGTCCGGGGGTTCCATAAGAAGGGGAGAATGGTCCTTCCCAGCTTAAAAAGGCGGGTAGACGT
Source organism: uncultured Gammaproteobacteria bacterium (assembly GCA_964359565.1). GTDB lineage: Bacteria > Patescibacteriota > Patescibacteriia > 2-12-FULL-60-25 > 2-12-FULL-60-25 > JAGOTP01. Next base: position 18,854 of record CAYHTN010000007.1, on the reverse strand, counting down.
TTCGCTGTCTCTTCCTGCCATCGTTCTGCTTCGATTGGGTCTTTGTCAACGAGAATTTTTATACGTCGAATGGTCGGTGGATAGCGAAAGAGTTGTCGGGCAGTCCGCTCTGCCTGAAACAATGCTTCAACCCCTGCGGTGCTGAGCCAGGAGAGCCAACGGTTCATCTCTTCTTCGTCGCCTTGTAGCCCGAGGCATCCTTCTGCTCCTGCGACTCGTGCCGCTAGTCGACGCAAGGCCACGCATTGTCTCTCATGACGGCGGATGTCTTCGACAGCTCCGCCAAGAAGTGAGGGTAAGGTCACGAGAACAAATGATCGAGGGGCAAATGGCGCATCCATTTGTTCGTTGCTTAGATCGCGCCATTCCATCGAAAGATCGGGATGATGTTTTGACCAGGCCTGTTTTAAGCGCTCAATTCCAGGAAATGATTTTCCAAAGTCAACATTCCCGCACGTCGGACAATTCATGGCGACATCGACAGGCTTATGACACAAACGACAGACAGCGCCGGTCGTTTCTAAGGCGACGGGATAGCCACAGGTGTCACAGGTGGGCTGCCAACCGCAATCACGACAGGTTAAGTGTGCGAGGAGGCCACGGATAGGATGGATGATCACGCGTGGCCCGTCGTGTTCTTCAAGCGCGAAGAGCGCATCCGCTTGGAGGGTGGGAATCGCCGTATGTCCACCGGGGTGGCGTAAGAATGTTCTTATTTCTGTTGTGATGATTGGTGCTGGAATCTGGACATGCAATGCAGGAGTGATCCCGAATGTTTCTAAGGGAAGATTCTGTGTCGTTGCCATCCAAGCGGCGAGTTTACGCACGTCGTAGCGAGGACTCAGTTCGTCTTGTTTGTGATCATCATTTTCTGGTTCATCCAAAAACACGTGGTCGGCAAACGGCATGAGCCATGCACCGATGCGTGTCGTGATGAGCACTCCCGCCTCTATGTGTGTGAAAACCTGCCAGGTTTTGGCATAGTCTCCCATATTTTGTTCGCTTGAAAGAAAAAGACTATTCGGTAAGGCCTGACGGAGACGTTCTGCGCGCGTTTTCCAGGGAGTCAAAAGGAGGATTCGTTTTTTCGTCGGATCTATTTCGTTCAAGCGGGTGAGCAGATCTTGTTCGGGGGTCATGGTCCAATGTGTCTTGATGTCACGATCGCCATATACAGGAACGCGTAGTTCTCCTGTCTGCAGGGAAGGTCGCTTCGGTACGGTTCGTAGCCAAGCATGGAGAACGGTCGGTTCTGAGCAAAGCGTTCGTTCCGCGGTCCAGTGTAGTAACGAAAGAAATGAGGGAGGAAAAGAACTCGTCCCATAGACGTGTAAGATCGACGCTGCTTTTTCTGCAAAAGCGCTGGTCTGAGTGAGTTCTCGCACAAGGCCCACAATCCGTTGACGGCGAAAAGGAATAACGACTAAATCGCCGATCTTGATCGCGAGGGTTTCAGGAATACGATAATCAAAAACATCAACCCCGATGGGTGTACGGAGAAGCGGGACCACGCGGGCGAAGTGGGTAACGGACATCAGAAAAGAGGGTACATGACCCTCCGTATTTATGCTAAAACAAATTGGGCGGTGAGATACCCGACGCCAAATGGCGCTTCGTAACTATAAATTCGCGGAGTGACTTGGATATTCTGTTGAAGACCAATCAGAATGAGCAACGGTTTGTACGCGCACTGTCCGGCCGCCTCCAAGAGGGCAGGCGTTAATTGTTCGAGTGGTTTCGTGGTATTGGTTTGAATCGCTTCCTTCACCGCGTTTTCAAACTGCATTCCTTCCGGTTTCTCGCCTTGAGGTGAGTGGGCATTAACATGATGTGAAAGATCTACGGATGCAATGATGGCCACACGACGAGACTCCTCATGGACGACATGTTTTAATGATTGTCCAAACTGAATATGAGCGGCAGCATCGAGCCCTGAAACAGAGAGAGGGGCAAGCTTCCAATTTTTGAGATGGTTGGTCAGAAGACAGAGAGGAACGATGAAGCCGTAATCAATTTCGGTGTTGCTTGTGAGGGTAAAGGGAACGTTATTCTCACGCATGCTGCGGTGAATATGGTCGAGCAAAAGAAAATCCGCTTGTGCTTGAATAGTGGTACCGTGGTCGCCAAATTCTTTGAGCGTACCAATAAATTTATCGGACATATTTGCACTAAACGCATCTGGATACATTGGTGCGTGTGGAGAAATCATCAGGAGCGTATCAGGTCTTGAGGCGTACAAGCCCTCTTCAACTTCATGATAGCCATCCAGTGTTTGCGCTAATTGTTCTCGATGCTCTTTTCCAACAGAAGGAAGAAGGAGCGGAGAATGGGGGACAATGGCAGAAAAAACAAGCATAAAAAAGATTAGGGAGTGGGTGTCAAAGAGGGACGGCTTGCCGCTGCAATCGTGCTGGAAGCCGAGCCTTGGTTCGGAGGTGTATTTACAAAGAGAGGAAGTGCTTCAATCGGATGTGGATCGATAGGTTCTCCCAAAGGATAGTTCGCAAGCAGTTTTCTTGGAAGAACGATGACATTTTTCCAGGCATACCCCAGTTCTTCGAAGTCTGCGCCAGAGGTAAATGGTCGTCGTTCGCCGGCTTCAATCACGTACACGGTTGGTTCTTCTTTGCTACGCACCAGTTCTCCTTCTTGAAGCTGATACGGTTCGCCTAACGGAACCGCATCCAGTTGTTTTTGGGTCCAGGTACGAGCGGTGCGTTGTTTAAAATAGAGACTCACGAATGTCTTATCAGGCAGGGGATGACGAACATTATTTTCAATGTGCCAATAGGCCCCTTTTGGATCTTTCACGAGGAGACCGATTGGGTAGGTTGTCTTCGTCGTGATATCGGCACCGTCTTCATAATCGATAACTGCGTCCGTATCAACATCAATCACTTCATCTTCGTTAAATCCAAACTTCACAAACGCATCTTTGGTGATCAATCGTTTTTGTGTTCCTGCTAAGAGATAGATCTTTTCTCCAGTTGAGACAAGGGAGAAGTTGGGAAAAGTAATCGTTTTGCCGATCCGATAGCCGGATAGCTGTGCATCCTCGACCGGAACGATTTTAGCGGGATCGGTCAGAGAGCTTGCGACGGCGAAGCTTTTTACTGGACGTTTCTCGCCAAATCGCAAAATATAAACGGTCTCGGACGTTTTTCCACGCACGATTGCGCCTTCGGGGAAGGTAAGCGAGTACCAGCGTTGCCAAATGCGCCACAGATTACGATTCCCGGCGATGTGGGGAGTGTAGCTATAGAGCATGGCGGTCGCGTTGTTCGTAGGCGTGATGCTTTGTCCATCAATCAAGACTGTTCTCCCGGGTGCATGTCCGGCAATGGTTCGGCCTTTTCCTAAGATTTGGAGAAGATATTTTTCTCGATGTTGTTTGGCCGCCCATTCGAGCTGATTGGCGAAGCCCTTGAAGTCTTGAATCCCCGGATCATCTTTTGAGCAACTATCACAGACACCATAGCCGGTAGCCCAATCGAACTGTCGTTGACTGGGGCTAGGATGCTCAACCAGGCTTTGCTCTTTCTGAAGTAAGGCGAGGAGATAGCGAGGATTGATTTTATAGGAGGTCGAGACTCGCCAAATGATTTCAGAAGCTGGTTTTTCTACCCCATCGATATCATTCGTACGATAGTGTCCGAGCGTACCTTTTTCTGATAAAAAGGCTTGGATACCAGCAAGATTCAGAGAGCCAAGCTCAAAGATATCTCCATCACCCAAAATCATGTTTGGATCAAAGCCGGCGGATGGGTCAGAAAAGGGCAGAATAATCCCTGAATCCGTTGAGGATGTGGTTTGTGCAAACACGGCCATGAAGGGGTTCATGGTGGCACTCAAAATGAAGCCGCTCGCGAAGGTGCGTTTCCAAAACAAAAGCATACGCTTCATGGTATCCCAAAAGAGCGATGCATGCTAGCATTTACAAGACTTTTTCGGGACTATGTCGCTTTTCCCTTCCTCACAGACCCGCTCACTCTTTCTTGCGCTTTTCGTTGGATTTTTGTTCGTTGGCGTTTGGTTGCCGTCGGCAACGATGGGAGTATTTGCATCTCCGGACGAGACAGCCGTTGCGGCGATTGTAAAAACAATCTTAAAAACAGGTCAGGCATCGATTCCCGAAGCATTCGCTCTCCAGGTTCCTTGGTTACATCCTCGGAGTTGGGTGAGTGCTGGTCCGAATCTGGTTCCGGTCGGATTCTTGGGCTGGCCAATCGTCCTCGTGCCGTTTGTTTTTCTCTTTGGGAATGCTCTTCTCCCTTGGGTTGGTCTGTTCCTGATCGCGTCGGCGATGTATCCCGTCTTTCGCCTATTTGCCCTGCGCTTTGGTTGTGCGCCTGCGCTTATGGGAACAGCGCTTCTCTTTTTCTTTCCCACCGTTTTGCTATATGCAAATCGAGGCTTGTTTGCAAATGCTCCACAACTGGCATTGTTCGCGTGGTGGCTTTTCTGGACGCGAAAAACGGAGACTGGAGAGAAGCGGCCTTCGTCGCACAAGGTTATTACTCGTTCATTTTTGATCGGTCTTCTCACCTTGGCGGTTATTCTCATGCGTCCTGTTGAAGGTCTCTGGCTTCTCCCTTGGATGTTCTGGTGGGGTCGAAAAAGGGAGTGGACTCGAGTGGAACTCGTGACAGGCATGATCGGAATGGTCCCGCTCGTCACTCTTTATTTTCTGATTGTTTCTCGGACCTACGGGGATCCTTTGGCGATTGGGTACCTTCTGCGTGATAATCCGTTGCCAACTCTCGAAGGGATCGGCGTTCAAGCGCCAGGTCTTTCGTCCGTGACACGATCGTGGGCAGAGTTACTGCCCTATGGATTCCATCCGCGTCACATCTGGTGGAATCTTCGTTCATTTACGCAAGAACTCTTATGGCCTTGGTGCCTCGGCTTGCTTGTGATTTGGATCCCTCTTTTTTATGCTGCGTGGCGATCGTTTCGTACGCATGGCTTGAAAGAGATAAAGAACGTTCCCTTTAAAAACCTCTGGTCAGGGCCGCTCTTCTTGAGTCTTTGGACGGCCGTATTTTTATTTTCGGTCTATGGGAGTGGTCTCTATGCTGATCATATTAAGCCGGGAGCGGTGACGATTGGAAATTCTTTTCTACGCTATCTCCTCCCGTTGCTTCCTCTGGGAATCTATTTTTTCTTAAAAGGCATAGAGAAAAATGTGTTTTCTGTAAAAGCAACTCGGTTTTCTTATGGAGTAGCAATCCTCCTCTGTCTTTGTGGTTTATTTACGGTATTCGCGAAAGACGATGAGGGTTTACTCGCAACACGACGCGAATTACGTCGTTATGCTTCGATCCGGGCCGCGGCGATGGAGCTCTTACCTCCCGATACCGTGATACTCTCAGAGCGATCAGATAAAATTTTTTTCCCCGTTTTTCGGACGGTCTCTCCGCTTCCTTCGGTATCTGAGCGTGTCCGTCTCACCCAGACTCCAGATACCTCTGTAGCTCTTTTCGCTCGTCCCTTGTCTCAAGCCGAACGCGACGCTTGGCGTGCGGCGGGCGTTGTTCCTCAAGAGCTTGAGAGTTTTGGCAGAGAACGGCTCTATCATCTTCTTCCTCTTTCTCGTTAGTCCCTATGATCTCTCGTCTCTTGCGTTGGTTCCTGCTTTCACTTCCCTGGCTTATCGCTTGTTTGTGTGTGGGCGCATGGCTTGTCGCTCGTGTTCCTCTCACGGGTATTTTTCAACGCGCCTTTGTTTTTGACGGAACAAGTCCCTGGTTCAATACCTTTTTACCGAGTCAACGTGTAACCACCCCCGGACGACAACCCGAAGGATGGGTCGGTCAACGTATTTTTGAAGAGCCCGTTTACGCTTCCGCTCGGCTTCCGGGGGTATATGATGAGGTCGAAGTCGGTCTTCAGATACGTCCCACGCGTCAGCCGATGCTTGAGTTTGGTCTCGCGAACCGCGACGGTGATCAGTTCACCGTACTTCCTGTCTGGAGCGAGGTATTACAAAGAGGCTGGCATCGTGTCGTTGGGGCATCGACGACGGGGTATGTTCGTGATGGCCTGCCTGATAAAACGTTGATTGAAGCAGAAGCGACGGCCCAATTAGTGTGGCGTGGAGAAGGCCCCAGACGTAACCTCATGGATCGACTTGGAGAGACACGTAGCTATACCTCTTCTTTGCGTGGAGGTCACGATTTTCATTTTATTCCCGTGAATGGCGTGATCGACCTGAAGCTTTCCATTCAGGATGTGAACCGCAATCGTGGCGCTAACAGCGTCGCCTTTCGTCTCACGCAAGCCGATGATGTGCTTTGGACCGACGCGATCGGCGTAAGCGGCATACGTGACACGAGACCCACAAAAGTCTACGAAAAATCCATCCGTGTCACCGATCTGCGCCCGGGCGTCTATCGGTTATCGGTGATCGCCGATGATGACATTTTTATCCGTCGTATCACGACGACGGCAGAGCACTGGGTTTTGGGTCCGCGGTTGTATTTTGGCGATGTGAATGGATTTGCGACCTCTACCACTCCCGGTCGCGCTTGGACAAATTCACAGCACCTCAAAATTGATACCGTTCACAAAGAAGGGCTGCAACAGGTTCGTCTTGGAAGTGCCCGCGTTGATCTTCAAGAGACACATACTGCGTATACACTTTCTCGTGATCATCGTGAACGGAGCGGAGAGCAGTTGTTCGAGGCGGTACGAGCGGATGTCCGTATCTTGGGAGATGGGTTCTTTGCTTTTGATCGTGATCGGTTATTTTATCCGGTGCCACGGCGGCTGACGGATGCTTCCGATCCTATCGCTGAAGGCATTCAGGTGATTTATACCCCCTATCTTCAACCGGCAGATCTCGGTGATGGGTGGAAACATGTCCAAGGACGTTATCGTTTAGCGACAGAAGCGGGTCAATCGATCCGGATGGTCCTCAGCGCGCCTGGGATCACTACGCGTACGGGGTCGGTAGATGTTCGCGCTGGAGCGATTCGCTACCTAAGGCCTCCTCTTACTTGGAATGCATGGCTCTCGATTGTCCATCGTGAACTTCGAGCGGCCTGGCACCGGATTTAGTTTATATGAATATGCGTCCACTCATTGCCTTACTGGTCCGTCACGCCGCGTATGCTTCAGCGCTTCTCCTCGGACTCGCCTGTCTGGCGGAGCGTCTGGCCCCAGGCTCCGTGCTGTCGTATGTTTCTCTTTGGCAACTGGTGATCATCGTTTTTCTGATTCAACTTGGTGCTGTCCTTTTTTCTCATCCTTTTGATCGACTGGGACAAGAGAGTCAACGTATCTTCCTTTTTGGAAGCGGACTAGCGGGCGTTTGTTTTTTAGCGCTTCTTGTCAAAGATCAGGGTTCAAAAGGTCTTTTACTGATTCTTGCCGCCACGGGAGTGCTCGTCCTTGGAGCGGCTTCGTTCCCTGTTCGTACGCCAGATCCAGATGAGGAATAAAATAAATTATTCTACCAATAATTCCCATATACCCGAGCTACGATCCTTCTCACCCGCTACGTACAGAGATCTTCCGATCACGGTGAGGTCCACGATGTTTTCAAAAGACGCAAGTGCCGTTACGACTTGGTCCGCACCATCAATGACGCTCAAGACAAAAAGTTGTTTTTGATCTGCAACAAAAACGTAATCTCCGCTGCGATGCCAAGCGACTTGTACGAGCGGTGCGCTTTGGCGCCAAAGGAGCGTGGGGGAGCTCCCCATCGCCCACATCCAAATTTCGTTTCCCTGTAAGAACAGCGCTTTGGGTGGATCTTGACGTGTCGCCCAACGAGGATAATCTCCACGCACCGTTTCGGCATACGGTTGTCCAAATTTGATTTGCACGGCAAGCCAACGATCGAGATCGCGTAGTAAGACAAAGGGACGTTGGATCTCCCCAAAAGACCAATTTCCGGGAGGGAGCGCAAACCGTCGTGTTAAAAAAGAGTCATCAACGAGAATTCGTTGTTCGCTTGAAGTGGTGAGGGCCTGTAATTCGAGGCCTTGGCTTTGTTCAAATACCCCGGTCTTATGAGGTGTCCTGACAAAACGTTGTTCATTCGTATTGAGTCGAATCGTGCTCTTTTCGGTGTTCCCGATCAAATCTGTTTCGGACCAATGATAGGTTCCTTTTGTCAGAAGTTCAGCGCTCTCACGGCCTTTTAAGGTATGGATCCACCAAGTTTTGCCGGAGAGGGGCTCTTCGATGATAGCGGCTTGTCCATCGCTCCTCCAACGGGTCTGAAACGCAGAGCTCGTGGCCGCTTGAGTCAGGGCAAATGAAGAACTAGAAGGCACGTTCGGTGTCCATACCTGCCAACGCATTGATCCGTCGATCTCATGACTGAGAAGCGCGTGTTCTCGGAGCCGATCTGCCTGAAGGCTCTGAGGACGACCCGACCAGACCAAGCGGGGTTGGGAGATGCGCCAGAGCCAGATGTGATTTGCAAAGGTCACGCGCTCGGAACGGATCAAGACATTTTCTTGCCAGCTCGAGTAGTTTGGTCGTTCAATGCGAATGGTGTGCCACCCAGGAACCATGTTTTGAAGGGTGATCGGCGTTCGTTCTCCCGTGGGGCGACTATCTACAAATAGCGTCCCTCCACTTGGGGTAGAATCGATAATCAAGGTCCCATTGCGTTCGATGAGCCCTTTTTTGAGGTTATAGCGGTAACCGGAGGTGTAAAAAATCAAGAGCGGCGCCGTTACCAAAAACACGAGCACAAACAGCCACGGAAGCAGCTGACGCACGAGGGGCGGGCGATAGATCTTTGGACTCGACATGGATTCTTCCAAAAGATACACTGTCACTATCCAAACGTCCAAGTCCTGATCTGCTCTTTACGTTTCTGTCTTTCCTCTGGCTTGCACGTCTCCACCTTTATTCTTGTTCCTGATTCGCTTTTTCGTGTGGCGCGAAAGGCATTGTCTGTATGCAAATGGTTATTCAAGGAGGTCAACATCTCACGGGTGCGGTTCGTATTAACGGTTCTAAAAATGCGGCTGGTCCGCTGATCGCGGCAACGGTTTTGTGCAGGGGGAAGGCTCGGTTCGAAAACATTCCTCGTCTCACCGATGTGTTAAAGCTCCTCGAAATCCTTGAAGGAATGGGAGCAGAGGTGGATTGGACCGATACCCACAGTTTCACGATCGATACGAAGGACGTAGATCCTTCGAAGCTCGATCGAAAAAAGATGAAGAGCATGCGCTATTCGATCTTGCTACTTGGCCCCATGCTCGCTCGTTTTCGAAAGGTGGTCGTGCCTGAGCCAGGGGGGTGCAATATTGGAAATCGTCCGATCGAAACGCATCTCTTCGCCCTTTCTTCTCTCGGTGCAAAGGGGGAGCGTGATACTGATGGAACGCTCTATCTCGAAGCGGAAAAATTAAAAGGAGCATACGTCATTTTGCCAGAGTTCAGCGTGACCGCCACAGAAACTTTGATCATGGCTGCCTGTGTCGCGTCCGGAGCGACCTCTATCCGTCTTGCCGCAGCTGAGCCGCATGTTCAAGAATTATGTGAATTTTTGAATCTCTGCGGGGCAAAAATTAAAGGTCTTGGGACGCATGATCTGGAGATCCAAGGGGTAAAAACATTACACGCTCCAAAAACAGCCTGGTCTGTCCAACCGGACATGATCGAGATGGGAACATTTGCGGTCGCGGCGGCCGTGACACGAGGGAAGCTTGATATTGGTCCTGTGATCCCTTCTCATCTAGATGCGGTGCGTTCCCTTTTACGGCGCATTGGTGTTCAAGAAGAGATTAAAAAAGGTCGCTGGCAGGTTCAGGGAGTGGCACAGATGAAGTCGTTCAAACTGCAAGCGATGATCTTTCCAGGATTTCCGACCGATCTTCAGGCGTTGTTTGGGCTCATCGCGACGCAATGCCATGGCACGAGCTTGATTCAAGAACCACTCTATGAGTCACGTTTGGGCTATTTAAATGAACTCGCCAAGATGGGAGCAAATGTCCTGATCGCCGACCCTCATCGTGCGGTAGTAAGCGGTCCGACTGCATTATACGGAACAGAGATCCGCAGTCTTGATTTACGTGCCGGCGCCACCATGATTTTAGCGGGACTGATCGCTGAAGGGGAAACGATTATTCACGACGCCGAGATTATTTCTCGTGGCTACGAGCAGATTGATGAGCGTTTACGGGCCCTAGGTGCCGATATCTTGTGTCGTGATTCAATTTGATCTTTCTTTTTTCTATGGATTCATCCGTTCTTTCTTCTCCTCCCGCACGTGTCTGGCCGAAAGTTCTTCTTGCCCTTCTTTGTGGAGCGGTGATTGGTTTTGGGATTCGAGAGCTACCAGAGACGGTTTTACCGCCGTTTTTAAGCCAGCGCATTTATGGGCAAGAGCGTGTGATCGGCTTGAATCAGTCCCATCCGGAGAAACTCGCAGATGACATTGAATTTAAACGTTTTTGGGAGCTGTGGAAGCTTCTGCAGGAAAAGTACTATATTCAGCCGGTGAAAGATCGAGATCTCTTTTATGGGGCGATGTCTGGGCTCGCGCAAAGTGTAGGCGACCCATATACGACCTATTTTGAACCTAAAGTCGCGCAAGAATTCCAAGCGTCCCTCCAAGGGAAGTTTGAAGGAATTGGCGCAGAGATTGGCTCAAAAGATGATATCTTACAAGTGATTGCCCCTCTTCCAGAAACCCCCGCCGAGCGGGCGGGGATTATGGCTGGGGATATCCTCATTAAAATCAACACCGAAGATACGGTTGGCATGACGGTTGAAAAAGCGGTAAGCTTAATCCGTGGTCCAAAAGGGACGAAAGTCACCTTAAATATCCTTCGCCCCTCCCAAAAAAAGCCGCCTTTTGATGTCACGATCACGCGCGACGTGATTAAGATCAAAAGCGTGCGCTCCAAAATGCTCCCCAACCAGATTGGAGTCATCGAGCTCACGAACTTTAATGGTGATACCTCGGAAGCATTTCGAGAGGCTGTTCGTGAAGTCTTACGTAACGATCCGAAAGGGCTTATTCTCGACTTGCGTAATGATCCAGGTGGATTCTTGGATACGGCCATTGATGTTGCTTCGTATTGGGTTGGCGAAGAACCGGTGGTAAAAGAGCGCCGTCAAGGGAAGATCATTCAAGAATTTAAAGGGGCCAACCGTGCCATGCTCGGGTCTCTTCCCACGATCGTCCTCGTGAACCAGGGTTCTGCCAGTGCGTCCGAGATTGTTGCGGGAGCTCTGCAGGATTATGGCAAAGCCAGATTGGTCGGCACAAAAACCTTCGGAAAGGGATCCGTTCAGGATTATCAAGTGTTGTCCGACGGATCTGCGGTTAAAATTACCATTGCCGAATGGTTGACTCCAAAAGAACGAACGATTAATAAAACAGGTCTTACGCCTGATATCACGGTCGAACGTACTCCTGAAGACTATGAAGCCAAACGAGATCCACAACTCGATCGCGCCGTCGAACTTCTCACGGGCGCCAAAGCCGTTTCGCCCACGTCCAGCTCGACGCGGCCTTAACTTACCGTCGCTCGCGTTCCAATCCGTGACCTCAGCGGGGGGGATTATCTTTCGTCGTCGCAATGGTCGAGCCGAGATGTTCTTCGTGAAGAATGCGACTGGTCGCTGGACCTTTCCAAAAGGGAAGCAAGAAGCCTCAGAATCGCTCGTAGAAGCGGCTATTCGTGAAATTCAAGAAGAAACCGGCTTAAAAAATCTTCGGTATTTAGCTCCGGTTGGAAGTACCGTCTTTCGTTTTCGACGTGAAGGCGTGATGATCCGCAAAACTGTTTACTTTTTCTTGTTTGAGGCCCCTCCGGACGCAAAAGAGCAGATGACGGGTGCAGAAGAGATGTGGGAAGCTGCCTGGGTTCGTCTCGATCGTGTGTTTGATGTCAGCAGTTATCGCAATTTGGATCGTTTGCTTGCACGGGCGCTTCGATTAATTGCCCAAGAAGAGCGCCGCCGTCGTGGTTTTTCAGCGAACCCAAGACCTCCTTTTTCGCGAGCATAAAATCATCGAACTGTCGATCTAGACGTAGACTGGATCGGTTTGTAGCATGAGGGCTATGAGGTACCGTTCTTTGCTCCTTCTTTTTTGTGCGATTGGAGCTTTTGTCGCAGGCTCGGCCCAAGCGGCCCCTTCTTCCTCTCGACCGATATTGCTTCGTATGGCGGATGGGCGTTTTTATGATCCCGCCACGGGTCGGAGCGCTACTACAGAAGCCGAACTTCTTCCGGCGGAATTTTTAACAACCTCTTTACCGGCTCCGAGCTCCGTTATCCCCACCCCCTCACTTTCTCCAGGATCTCCCATTCTTACAATTGGCTCTACCGTTCCCGTCATCGGAGGAATAGTATCGCCTTCAACGCCAACAAGGACCTCTCCTCTACCCGAGTCTTCGCTGAGTCGAGCCGTTGTACGTGGCAAACAGCTCTTACTTGAACGTCGAATAAGTAGTACGACCAAATCAATGACGGACACAGATTGGCGTTTGGTCGATCTTGCGATTTGGACGCCTGAAACAGATATGGTCGTTCCCGTGCGCATTCAAAAGAAAGGAACGCAAATACGCGTGTCAGAGCTTGAGGGTTTTCGTGTTCAAGTCCGCACGCCGAATGGGTTAAATTCTACCTATACTATCACCTCTCTGACGGATGCGAACGCGAGCCCAAAGGTCGTAGCTGTACGTTATCCGCTCTATCATCCCGTCACCGTCGGCAAGAAAACGAACTACGACATTGAAGAAGTGGTCTATACTCCATACGCTCGTTCTCTTCATACCCCTGAAGCGATTGCACGAGGGAAAGAATATCTTGATCACCAAATCGAAACAGTCTATGCCACGCTTCGACAAAAGCAAGTGGGTTCGATCGCCTATCCTGGCAAACTCGTCACAGACGTCGTTCGTCCCGAAGTGGCAAAGACTATTCTATTAATCGAACACACCGGTCAAGATGGGTTAAAAACAAATCCGCAAGATACGTTAGAAGCATTCTTCGTTGAGCTCGGATTAAATGAAAAGCTTACCTATGCTTACGAGGAATCACCTGTAGGGGCGAGCGGAGCACCGCAATTCATGCCGGCGACGTACAAGCTTCTTACGAGACAAGCCGAGCTTGAATTAGATCCGGACTTTACGCGAGGGATGCGGAATCTTGAGAACTCGATGACCGCTCAAGTGATCTATCTTGATCGCCTGCTTTCGGTTATGCCTCAAAATGTGCGTACAGAGTACTTATCTCAACCGTACGAAGCCGGGGCCTATGTCGTGGCTTCTTATAACGCCGGAGAGGTTCGTATTCGTAAAGCTGTAAAAGCGTTTGGGGATGATTGGGATACGACCCATTCAGGTCAAGCTGCGAATCTACAAGGGCAACAGAAGAAGCTTGCGAACGACGTTGCCGCCTTAAAAAGGAAATTGAAAACAAAAGCCGTGACGGCGAGTGCGACCCAAACGAGTGCCGTCAAGAAACAACTCGCCACGGCTCAAGCCAAATATAACATCGTGAATTCGCAGATAGACGCATTGAAACAGAATAGTTTACGCCCAGAAACATTTTATTACTTACAAAAATATCGGATTGCGTTGCCATACCTTGGCGGAGCATTAGGTGGGAGTACGACGACTACTGCTACGGTGAGTGCCGCGGCGTTGTAGAATACGTCCCCCTGTTTTGTTGTAAAAAAAGAGGGCCGAACGCGTGTAGGAGTTGCGTTGGCCGGAGAGGAGCTTGATCGTTGTGAGATGACCGGATGCTCTGACGATGCGTCAGTAGGTGGGAAGGTGCGTGTAGCGATCGTCGCCAACGGCGACGCAGGCCTGCACGATCTCGAGAGTGATCTCGTTGCCCTGTTCGTCGACGAACGCGATGTCCGTCGGCTGCTGAGAGAGGTTCACCTTGAAGGCGTGAAACTCCGTCATCGCGATGTCGCGGACACGGATCCGCCACCCCTGCTGCCCTCCAAAACGATAGCAGAGGTAGCCCGCGCTTCGCTGCGGCAGCTTGAGTACTGCCTGGTGTTCCCAGGTCGGCCAGATCCGATTCAGATCGGTGGTCGGCTGTTTCATCTCGGGGTCGCCACGGAGCTCGGTTCCCTTCGGGAGGGGGTGTCCCGGAGCGAACTTTCCCTGCCAGCCGATCGGCAGGAGGAACAGCGGTGTAAATCCGAAACGGCTCTGGAGCCTTCTGTCATTACGTCAAAACCCCTCTTTCGTCAACTGGTGGTTAGAGGGTATTCTTCTCTTTTTGGTTTGCATTAGGTATTAGAATGGAGAACAGAATCAGGCTCATGTTGATCGCAATGATAGGGGAGACGATCTGGAAGGTATGATTTAGCCAGAGGAGACCACCTTCGATCAAAATGATGAGAAGAGACTGGTGACGACGTAGTTGCGTATTATCGTAGGCGCGATCGAGCTCTCGAATGAAGATTTGTACCTTTAACCACTTCTCGCGAAATGTTTCGTGTTTTCCTGGGATCGGGACCAGACTCCAAATATAACTCGAGTAGGCAAGGAGCAAAAAAAGTACGGGCGCGTGATCCACAAGCCCCATCCCTGGGATGCTGATCATAATCTAATATAAAAGAATAGCACGTCGTCTGAGGAGAGGGAGCGTATTAGCTTGTTTTGAGGCCTTTGATTAATTGAGCCACCGTTTGCGCGACAAGATTCGTTGCTTCGCCTTCTTTTTGGAACAACGTCACCTGCGCTTCTTCGCGACTGCCATGACCACCAAGTGGACGAATAATTTCTTGGGCGTTCAGAGGAGGAAGTGTGTAGATATGTAAATCTGTTTGTGTGGCCTTTTGGAAGAAGACAGCGACAGCACGAGCCTCGGGAGCATACGAAATGAGTTCGTCGACAATCCCATCAAGAGCATGAAAAGCAACGCCTGCTTCGATCAAGTCGCTTTCGGTGACGGTGGTCCAGGTGAGTCCTGTTTCTGTATCTGCATTCAAACGAGAAAGCGCACGTCCCCAAAGTTTGAGAGCACCAATGCTACGGGTGCGCCACAGGCCATGAATGATTTGTTCGCGTGTGGCACCACGTTCAATGAGGCTCGAAGCAGCCGCGAGCGTTCGAGGCGTGACATTCGGAGTACGGAAGCTCTTGGTACGTGCAATCATGCCGGTCAGTAAATGGGTGGCGAGTGGGCCGTCGATCAGGTTCGTATCCCAACTTTCAATCCATTGATAAATGACTTGACTTGTCGACACGGCGGTGAGATCGACAAGATTTACTTGCCCCCAATATTCGTTACGGGCACTGCAATCGATATTAATGATCGGGGTACGATAGAGAAACTCCGCGTGCTCACGGCCAAGATCACCAAGGGCGGTCATATCAGTTGCATCAACGGTGATCACCAAGTCGTAACGATCCATGCCGGATTGAAAAACAGCATCTTGTGCGGTCCAGTCGCCTTCACGAGGTAATAACGTAATATCAAGGACGCCATCACGGACGTCGTACATGAGTTCCGATAACGGCACGTGTTGGACGTTGAGTTTGATGTGAAAAGCGCGCAGTGCTCCGACCTTGTTCGTAATCGGTAAGTTCTCGGCCGAAAGAAAGGCGGGGAGTTGCTTCTCATTCCAACCAGGAATGACGATATCAAAGGTTTTTTGCGCTTTCTTTAGCAAGTGTCCGATCGTGAGTGTCGACGCCAGTGCATCCATCGAGGGGAGTTCCCTCGTGGTCACGAGAATCTGTCGGGCGCGACTGATGAGTTCTTGCGCCTGTTGCTCTTGCGTTCGGGCCATGGGTTTGATACGTATTAATGGCTTAACATAGATAAAAAATGGCCATTCGTCAACCCCTTTGCCTGGGGAAAGTGTAAAGTATTTCCCTAGCAATTTTCGTTCACGTTCCGTATCCTACCTCGCATATGTCGCTATCTTCTGCAGAAATGCCCAAAGCGTATGATTCGTCTTCTGTTGAGGACGCTCTTTACAGTCAGTGGGAATCGAGGGGTGCCTTTAACCCCGATACCTTACCTGATCGGAATCAGAAGGGGGAGCCGTATGCCATCATGATGCCGCCACCGAATGTGACGGGGGTGCTTCATTTAGGACATTCTTTAGAGAATGCGCTCATGGATACCATGATTCGGTTTCAGCGTATGCGCGGAAAAAAGGCCCTGATTGTGCCTGGCACAGACCATGCAGCGCTCCCAACGCAAGCAAAAGTGGAAAAGTTGCTCATGCAGCAAGGAATGAAGAATCCTCGACAGGAGTTAGGGAGAGAAGGGCTGCTCGAAAAGATTCGCGCTTTTGCGATGGAATCTCAATCCACGATCTTGAGTCAAGTGAAAAAAATGGGGACGAGCTGTGATTGGTCACGTCTGGCATTCACATTCGATGATGCACGTAGTGAAGCCGTGAACGAGCTTTTTTGCCGCATGTATCGCGACGGTCTTATTTATCGTGGCTATCGCGTCGTGAACTGGTCCGTGAAAGGTCAATCAACCTGTTCGGATGATGAAGTCGTCTATATCGAACGGACCGCGAAAATTTATACGTTCAAGTATGGAAAAGATTTTCCGATTACAATCGCGACCACACGACCAGAAACGAAATTAGGAGATACGGCTGTCGCGGTACACCCAAGCGATGAGCGCTATCAGGCCTATATTGGAAAAACATTCACCGTTGATGTTGGAGCGAAACAGCCGTTGCAGATCAAAATCATTGCTGATGAAAATGTCGAGAAGAACTTTGGTACGGGGGCGCTTGGGGTCACGCCGGCGCATAGCCCGATCGATTTTGAAATGTATGAGAAGCAAAAAGCCAAAGGAGATGCGATTGGGTTTATTCCGGTCATTGGTCCTGATGGACGCATGACGGAAGAAGCGGGATCAGCCTATCAAGGCCTTCTTGTTGAAGAAGCCCGAGAGAAGTTTGTAACGTGGCTCAAGGTTCAAGGTCTTCTCGAAAAAGAAGAAGAGATCATGCAAAACGTGGGGACGTCTGATCGTTTTGGCGATGTCATCGAAGCGGTTTCGATGACGCAATGGTGGTTGGATGTAAATAAAACGATTCCAAGTAGCGGTAAGACACTGAAGGATTTGATGCGTGAAGCCGTGACGACGGGCTTAAACGGAAATGCCGATGCAATCGTTACGATCATGCCCGATCGGTATCAGAAGCTCTATCTTGATCGTATTGAACATCTGCGGGATTGGTGTCTTTCGCGTCAGATCTGGTGGGGGCATCGCGTGCCGGTCTGGTATCGCGGCGAAGAGACCGTGGCGTCAACGACGGCTCCTGGCCCAGACTGGGAGCAGGATCCTGACACATTAGATACCTGGTTTTCTTCGGCGACGTGGACCTTTTCAACCTTAGGCTGGCCCAAGCAAACGTCGGATCTCAAAACCTTTCATTCAACTCCTTGGATTCAGATGGGGTATGAGATTGTTTATCTTTGGATGATGCGCATGATTCTCATGAGTACCTATGCGCTCGATCAAATTCCCTTTAGGCAGGTCTACATTCACGGCATTCTTCGCAATGAAGAGGGGAAGAAGTTCTCCAAGTCTTCTGGTGATAATATCGATCCATTGGAGATTATCCAAAAATTTGGTTGTGATGCCTTGCGTTGGAGTGTGTTGATTGGGAGTGCGCCAGGAAATGATTCTCGGTTCTATCAAGAAAAGGTTGAAGGGGCACGTAATCTGGTAAATAAACTTTGGAATATCAGTCGGTACCTCATTACGACGATCGTGTCTGACGAGACAGCTGCTTCGACGACAGAAACGTTTGCCGATCGCTGGATTCAAACACGTCTTCAAGAAGTCGTCGCATCGGTCACAAAAAAGATGGAGCTGTCTCAGTTTTCTGCAGCAGGAGAAGAATTACGTGATTTTACCTGGTCTGATTTAGCCGACTGGTATCTTGAAATTGCGAAAGTCGAAAAAGGAAAATCAAAGATTCTAAAAGAAATATTGCAGACGATATTGAAGCTTTGGCACCCCTTTATGCCGTTCGTGACCGAAGCGATTTGGCAGCAGGCAGGGTTTGAGGGAATGTTGATTGTGGCATCATGGCCAGAACAAGGAGTTGTCTCAACATCGGTACGGGAAACAGCATCTTTCGAACTCTTGCGTACGTTCGTAACGGATGCGCGTCGTTTACGTGCTGAACAGGGTGTTGAGCCCGCGAAACAAATTGCATTTGGTTGCAGCGTTCCACCGGGTCTTCGAGAGTTCGTACAAAATAATGAGGCTTGGATCAAGCGTTTAATGAACGCGTCGTCGTTAGAATATCTAGAGACTCTTCCTTCTGGATGGGCATCGGCCGTAACCGGATCATTTGCCATCGGCTTTGATCCTCTCGGCGTTCTCGATCTTGGCAAGGAAAAAGAAAAGATTCAAAAAGAGCTTGCGGAAGCACAGCAATACATAAAAAACTTAGAAGGAAAATTGGCGAATCAAGAATTTGTGAGTAAAGCGCCGGTACACGTGACGGATGGAATGAAAGCGAAGCTGGCAGAGGCTCAGGCAAAAGAAAAGATGTTGATGGAGCGATTACAAAAGTTAGGGATATAAGACACCAGATCAGACACAGATCAGATCTGGTGTCAGATCTGTGTCTGATCTGCCGTGCGTTGCTTAACTTTGGCCATTTCAGTACTATGACCGCACTATGCCTGCCGTAATGACGACCCCCGATGCGATCGATTGGCTCTGTACCCATGCGGTAGAGCGCATTTACCCGTCTGCCGAAGCTTTTCGTGAGAAGCTTCGTTCGGGCGCCCGTTTACGCGTCTATTACGGTATCGATCCTACCGGTCCGACCATCCACATCGGTCATACCATCCCTCTGCGAAAGATGGCGGAACTTCAGGCGATGGGGCACGAAATTATTATTCTGATCGGGG
>CAYHTN010000006.1:0-27841 GCA_964359565.1 uncultured Gammaproteobacteria bacterium | reverse complement strand
TGACAACGAGAGTACGACCATCAAGATCCTGGCCATCCCACATTTGGATCGCGGCCTGAGCTTCCTCATCGGTGCCCATTTCGACGAAACCAAAACCCTTCGAACGGTTGGTCATCTTGTCCATGATGATCTGAACGGAAGCAACGACTCCGGCGCGTTCAAACGCAGCGCGAAGACCTTCTTCGTTCGTGTTATAAGACAAGCTACCGACGTACAACTTCTTACCCATATGATTCAGCCAGGTTCTCTGAGCATTTCTGCTCAGGCCGTAGCTGCACTTAAGAATATATTCCCTCTATCGTGCGACAGCGGGCCAGTAAGACTATCACCCACCTTCTCTGCTCGCGGAAACCCTTCGCATATACGAAGACCGACAAAACGATAAAGGGAAGCAAACAAATCTTACAAGGCTTAAACCATATCCTTTTTTAAGGATTTTGTCAATTTACCCAAAAGAGCCTGTCTATTGGACTGGCCATGCTAGTCCAGCCTCTCCCACTCTATCTCTCAGAGCCGGAATACGTTATGTTATCCCCTATGCAAAAGGCTCGTATCGCAATCATCGGTGGAGGTGCTGCCGGCCTTATGACGCTTGCCACCCTCCTTGAGGCAGAGGTTGATGCCGAACTTTTTTTGATTGAACGCAACAATAGTCTCGGGAAAAAAGTGGTGATCTCTGGCGGTGGTCGTTGCAATGTCACGACTGGCATCCCTTCGATTCAAGAACTTCTGAAGCGTTATCCGCGCGGAGCTTCTTTTCTAAAACCAGCCATGCACCGATTTCCTCCGAGTGCCGTAATGGAGTGGTTCGAAGCGTGCGGCGTTCCCCTGAAAATTGAAGCAGACCAACGGGTCTTCCCCATTTCCAATCAAGGACAAGATGTCGTTGATGCATTCAGCGAACTCTTTGATGTTTCACCCTGCAAGATTCTGTTATCGTATTCCGTTATCAACATCACCAAAACTGAACAAGGTTTTCAAATTTTCTTTAAAGATCGCCCCACACTCGAGGTGACACATCTGATCTTAACGACAGGAGGACAAGCATACCGTCATACGGGCTCAACCGGTGATGGTTATGCGTTCGCTGAAGCCCTTGGACATCACCTCACTCCGCTTGCCCCAAGCTTGAATGCATTTATAACGAAAGAAAGCTGGCCAAAACAACTGGCTGGCGTGTCGTGGAAAGATGCGCGCTTAACCGCAGAGACGAAAACAGGAGCGGCTGCTCAGGGACCGTTTTTATTCACCCATCAAGGCATCACGGGTCCGGCGGTATTTGCCCTCTCCTCTTTAATTGCGTTTGAAATGTACGATCCGACCCATCCCCTACATTGTACCATCGATCTCTTCCCCTCAGAGACGGAAGACACATTGCTTGAACGGATGCAGAAAATCGCTCGTGAAAATCCAAAAAAATTCCTCACCGCTCTTCTTGAGTCACTTATCGCGCGCTCACTCGCAGATGCCCTGATCACGACGCACAATTTAGATAATGGTCGACATCTTTCTGAACAATCCAAGGAACAATGGCGTTCAATCGCACGATGCTTCAAAGCGATTCCTCTGACGCTCATCGGACGAACCGCCGGAGAAGAATTTGTCACCGCTGGTGGTGTGGAGACAAGCGAAGTCAATCCACGCACGATGGAATCCTATCTCTGTCCTCAATTGTACTTTGCGGGGGAATTACTCAATATCGATGGCTATACAGGCGGATTCAATCTTCAAGCCTCCTGGGCAACGGGTCGTCTAGCGGGCGAAAGCCTTGCCACCTCTCTCACGTATACGATTGAATAGGCTCTATGCCACTCGATCTTTCTCCTGATCAAAGCCGTGCACTCGAACAGCTCCTCGCTTGGGTCAAAAAGCCGACGAGTCGGTCGATCACCCTCGGAGGCTATGCCGGGACCGGAAAAACGACGCTCATTAGCGTGCTTAGACGCGAGCTATTGACGCTTTTTCCTGAACACACCATCGCCTTTGCCGCATTCACCGGTAAAGCCAGCCAGGTTCTCCGAATAACTCTTGAAGAACATCAGGCCCTCTTCCCTCAGGATAGCTGTACGACGATCCATAAATTACTCTACACCCCGTCGATTGATAAAGAAGGTCGCTTACTTGCCTGGAAAAAAACGGCGACCCTTGATGCAAATCTCTTGATCATCGATGAAGCGAGTATGATTACCGATGGTCTCTGGATGGATCTTTGTTCTTTTGGGATTCCCATTATCGCCATTGGCGATCATGGACAGCTTCCACCGATCGGTGGCTCTTTTAACCTGTTGCAAAAACCAGATATCACCCTCGAACGTATCCATCGCCAGGCTGAGGGTAATCCGATTCTTCGTCTCGCCGAAGAAGCACGACAATTTGGAAGAATCACGCCAGGAACTTATGCAAAGTGCGTCCGAAAATTTTCGCATAGCGTTCAGGAAGCGCATGAAATCGATCAAGTCATCGATCACCTGTTCTCGAATTACCATGAGGATATGTTGATTCTTTGTGGACGTAATCGAACACGCGTGCAACTCAATCAAGCCATTCGTGCCAAACAAGGCCGTGAATCCGCTGAGCCTGAGGCTGGAGAAAAAGTCGTGTGTTTAAAGAATATCTACTCTGGCGTTTCGCTCCCAATCTACAATGGGATGACCGGTATCATCGAACGACTGAATGTCGAGGAACCACACTGGTATCAAGCCGAAATAAACTTTGGTGATGACCAACGCATTTACGAAGGTCGCATCAATCGATCACAATTTCATGCGCTTAACCTCGTGGAACGTATTGAAGGCATTGAAGCGAAGCAGATTGGTGATCGTTTTGACTTTGGCTATGCCCTCACGGTTCACAAAGCGCAAGGGAGCCAAGCTAAGACCGTGATCCTTTTTGAAGAGCGTTTTGAAAAAGCGGATGATGATAGTTGGCGTCGCTGGCTCTACACGGCTGTCACTCGAGCAAGGGAAAATCTCTATATTATCGGGAATTGAGCCTCGTACAAGCGAAGATCTCGGTTTGACAAAATGACTTCAGAGGAGGGTTAATGAACATAGCGCTTCTCATTCTCCCTCCATAAATACTATGTCTCAAAAGATCCTTCTCACGCTTTTCGCCCTCCCTTTGTTAGGAGCCGGTTGTTTTTCTCCTACGACGCCTTCGACGAATACCCCTGTAACGCCGCCACCGACGCCTGTGAGCACAACGCCTCTCCCAACGGCAACGACGACGGCTCCGACCGCAACCAGCACATCCATCATGGATACGAAAAAAAACCTCATCACCGTGAGCAACCTCGTAAGCGGGCAGCAAATCAAAAGCCCATTTATTCTAAAAGGTCAGGCCCGCGGGAACTGGTTTTTCGAAGCGTCGTTTCCCTATGAACTCAAAGATGGCAATGGAATGGTGCTCGCGAGTGGGCCCGTACAAGCACAGGGCAATTGGATGACAACGAATTTTGTCCCATTCTCTCTTACGCTCACTTTCCCTACTCCTGTTACCGCAACCGGAACACTTATTTTGAAAAAAGACAATCCTTCTGGAGAACCGCAAAATGATGACCAACTCGTGATTCCCGTGACATTCTAGAACCCCTTCTCCTCTTGTGAAGAGAGCCGCTTATTTTAAAGGACACCGAAATAGTCGGTCATTATTTCTTTTTTGCTTTCGGAAGAGGCAGAGCGCCCGCGGTTACCATAAACAGTCGGGAGAGCCAAGCCCGATCCTCCCATCGTTCGGTGTCAACCAAAAGATACGGCTTTGCTCCTGGATAAGGAGGGACGAGTGCAACCTCCTCAAATAAGACTCTTCCTTGCTCGGTTGGCTTTACAAACAGCTGGTCATCGCAAACCAAGGCTACGACCTTTTCGTGACAATAAAGCGCATATTCCCCGAACATTTTGCGGCTACGCATCGAATCAATCGAGGAAAGCTGATCAAGGAGATACTCGATCGTAGAGGCTTTTGTGGCCATAAGGATGTCTTAGTATAGACACGTTCTACTTCTCTTTGCGAGACAAGGAACCTTGACCCTTACCATCAAATTCGCTATTCTCGGGGTCGTTGAAAAGCCCTTCCGAGATCGTCTAATGGTAGGACTACTGCCTCTGGAGCAGTGTATCTTGGTTCGAATCCAAGTCTCGGAGCCATACTGGATGAACAGGGTTAACAGCCCTGTTTTCTAGTTCTTGGAGCGGGACTTTTAGTAGCAAATCAAAGGGTTTTCTGAGTTCGAAGGTCAGTTTTTTACCTTCGACAAGGGAGTTCTGAAGTAGGAAATTTAACAATGCGCGTTTCTCAGGGACTTCAGAACTCTTGAAGAGACCGAGCGCATTCTTCGCGAGATTAAACACGTTAGATACGGTGATATAGTAGTTTTCATCGGCACGGGTATGTTCTTCCAGCTGAAGGTTGAGTTCGTACTGACGTTCTTTGAGCGATTTCAACTTCTTGTCATAGTCATCCTTAGTAATACTTCCGTCTAAAAGCACATCCAAAAGACGATCAATGCGGGTTTGGGTCATGTCGTATTCTGCTCGCAATGATTGGATGGCGCTTCGATGGTAAAGATTCTTGGCTTCATTCGATTTCTTGAGCTCTTCGACAACAAGCTGAATTGCGTCTTCAGGGATGAAGCTAAACGCCTCCAATAGCTCGTACACAGGTTTTAAGAGATCAGCTTCAGGAACATAGACCTTCTTGTTGCAGATATCCTTACGAGCGTTTGTACAGGCATAAAAAGTATATCTACCCTTATGAGTTTCGGGAGACATTGAGCAACCGCAACGTGCGCAGCGTAAAAGACCTCGGAAAATAAAGGGCTTGGCTCCGTATTGAAATGGCTTCTTGCCCCAGTTCTGTTTTACAACCTGACAACGATCAAACAATTCTTTTGTGATAATCGGTTTGTACTTGTGAGGTATGAACTTACCCTTTGAACGCATCTCTCCGTAATAAAAAGGATTCTTCAAAATGAAGTCAATCATGCTGACCGAGAGCGGCTTGTTGCCGACGCTTCGGAGGCCAAGCTTATGCATTTCGTCACGCAGATTCTTCATCGAATAGCTTGCCGTTGCGTACAATTCGAAGAGCTTTTGAAGCAGATACGCCTTATCAGGGTCAGGAATGACATCTTTCTCCGTGTCGGATTTGTTAACGTTCAAATATCCAATCGTTGCTCGTCCTGTCCATTCTCCGTTTCTTCGTTTGAGCTCGAACGTTCGTTTTACATTATCGCTGATTTGAAGAACGAAACTCTTGGCCGTAAAGACTCCCAAATCCCATCGTTGGATTTCGGAGCTGTTCGAGTCTTTATGAATGATCAGATTTTCTCGAATGAAATGTAGCTCTAGCTTCCCACTTTTTCGGAACTCATCGAGCAGAACAGACTCTTTGAAGCTGCGCTGAAGTCGATCAACCGTTTCGACCACCAAGGCAACTGCCTGTTTTGATTTTCTAATTTCGTCGATGACTAGCTCGAATTTCTTGCGTTTGTCCTTCAAGGAAGATTCATCAAATTGATGTTCGCTTTGGACATCGAGTGTTTTTCGTTGGCAGTATTCCCTTGCGCGTTGAAGCTGTGCAGGGATGGACTGCCCTTCCTGCATCTGATCTTCCGTTGAAACACGGGCAAGGATAATAGCCTTCATAGGGTGTATCAAAACAGTTTATGCCATGATCTTCGAAAGCTCAATTTGATTTGGCAGATCCTTTAGACGCAAGGACTTAAACGTATGAAGCGCTGAATCGATTTGATTGACCCATCCATGAAGAACCTTCCCGCTCGTTACGGCGTTAAGCGATTTGATTCCTTCACTGAACCGATACCACCCTCGTTGTGAAACGCTCTTCTTAAGAAGTCTACGCAGGTCACGAACACCACCTTCATCTCTACAGAGCTGAGCAAGACCAACAAGGTAGATCATTTCCTTTGGCTTTATTTTACCTTGCTTGATGAGCTTTCGTAGGAGCTGCTTAGGAGATACAGACAAATCAAACAGGAAAAGATTTTCATCTTTGATTAACGTTTTCCAATAAGACTGTACGATCTTTTGACAGATTTCCTTTTTGAAAAGCTGTTTGAATGTTGGGTTGATAGGAAGACCCAACTTGTGCAAAGTTGAATTGATCTTTTGCTTCTGAGTGATACGAATTTCTAATCTAAGGATTTCAAGAGATGGACGATCCTGTTTTATCTGTGCAAATAAAGAAAGTTGCTGTGTTGTCTGATCCTTGTCGATTGCTCGTTTTTTCGACTGAGCCAAATCCGCGATCTTGTCATAGAAGACAACTGAATGAGCGATTGTGTAGCCCTGCAAGCTCTGGCCATCATTTCTGAAACTCGTTTTGCTCAAATCGAACTTTTGATTGAGATTGATCTTTGAGAGCTCTTTTAGAATAAGAGAAGAGGTATACCCATCGCTCAGAACGATATTCTTCGAGGGGTGAAAAACGGTGACAGATGCTTCTTGAAGATCTTCAATTGAGATGACGACACCCATCCTGAACAATCTTGATCGTAGTAGTTCGATAACCTGCGGGAAATCTGCGTCCTCAACTTCTTCTAGGTTATTTCCGTAGAGTAGCTTGGGTACAGAAAACTCGACTTTCAAAACCGATTGAAAAGATTGGCCATGCGTCCAGCGCTTTACACCCGTTAAGCGCGGTTGGTAAATGCCAGCGTTTTTATCTCGCGCAGAAGGATTCTTTACGTATTTTTCATAGCTACTCGTCTTGCTTTGTAGATCCCAAGGAGCTACTAGATCTTGAATCGGATCGAGCAGAGTGAATTTATCTCTTTGGATCGTGAGTACAACGGTATCAAGCATATTCATTGACAGGTTGTTGAGTGGAATACGTTTGTGGATTCATACGCTTATCAATGGTCAGAAGAAGAGAAAAAACACCTGTGAGATTTTGCTGAGCTTCAAATTCCTGCACTGCTTGGCCAAGCTCGCTCGTGATGGGTTTAGAGGAATTATCATGAGGGTGTTCGGGTAACATAAAACTCCGTGCCTTCAAAAAGCCGTTTGGCTGTCTGGCGCGGAGCTTGCAAGCACGACTTGTATCCTGTTCGGGTACGTCCTATACTGCTTGTAGGTGGTAGTTCCGCGTCAGCGTCGCTATCTCTGATAAGCCGTCCGTTACAGCGGGCGGTTTATCGTTTTCAGGAAGTTAGGGCGGCATAGAGTTCGAGGCATAGCTAGGCACAAGAACACCCGTCCCAAAACATTCTTGGATTCGATAGGTAGCGGTCTGAACAGAAACATCGAACGCTTTGGCAAGCTGTTGCAATTGAACCTCGCCGAAGCTTCCCGACTGAACCTTGATCTCTTGATACTTCTTGATAAAGAAATCATTCGGCATGAGGTACATGGCCGTCGCTCGTTCCGTCAGACGTTCAAGGAGTTTTACAACGACGCTTTCAGGGAGTGTGGTATTCAAAATCAGCTCATCGAAGAATGTAAGAAATTTGTCGTCTACGGTTTGCGTGAAATGGAGGAGCTCGTGGACTTGCGTATAACGCTGTCGCTTATGCGAGGTGCACCGATTATAAAAAATGATGACGTGTGTCGGATTTTCTGGGTCTATTCTCCAAAATCCCTCTGTTTGTTTCGTAAATTCAAACAGATTACAAAACGTTCGGTATTCAAATGTGAAGCCAGATAAGTAGCGCTCCAAATATCGAGGCTGCATCGGCAAATCGATAGAGCCGCCTGCGTTTTCAATAACACTGTCGATGATACTTTTGAAGTACCCTACTCCTTGATTAAACAGGATCTGATACGGACGCTTGCAATCGGCGGGCAGACCATCGCGGACGGCATGCTGCCGAAGCCAATAGCCGTCGCTAATTATGTTCCCCGTTTTCTTTGACATATCGGGCATACCGGATAACGTCCTCCGCTTCCTTGTCTGAATAGCCCAAATGTCGAAGGGATTGGGTGATCAGCTTGTAGCTGGGTCGTTCTTCGTTATTTAACAAGCCAGCCTCCTCTAGGAAGGCGCGCAAGGTAAGACCCAAGCCATCAGCTAAGGCTTTGACCGTCGGGAGCGATAGGCTCTTATATTCCCCATTTTCAAGGCGGGAAATATAGGCAGGTGAAAGACCTGACCGTTCGGCAAGCTCTCTGGCAGACAGCCCTGCTTGTTCACGTTTTTCTGTGACCAGCTTGGCGATCTTTGTCTCTGAAGATGGGGTATTGGTATCCATACAGGCATAGGATAGCAGGGGTGTTAACTGTTGTAAATAGTTTATTGTGAAATGTATATTGACACTTCCTTACCGCATTGATCTGTGAGCGGATTTTGGCATAATTCTTATTTGGAAGGGCAAAAATAGAGCAGGGTGTTGCGATATGGGGTGTAACTGCTGTTGATTTTGAACTTGCCTGAAGAATTGTGTGGAGCGTCTATAGGATGCTATAATCCGCTTGTACTAAATTATTCATTTGTTTTATGAATGCATCACCATCCTCAAGCGGTTCGCAGGGCGTTTTAATTGCTCTTGTTGCTGTTTCTCTTATTGCATCTCTGGGAACAATGGGTCTTCTTGTTCGGCAACAGAACCAGTCGGCAAACGCCCAGCGAGAATTGTTGACTACGCTTGCGGCTTTACGTTCCGCTCCAGCACCGTCTACCGCCACAGCGAATGTACAACCCTCCCAAGTAGCTGCACCAGCCAACGAAAAGCCTCCCGTCACAAATTCCGTTGGACAGGTTGCCCCTCCGTCTCAAAAGGATGACTGGTTGACTGCCACTTATGATGGAGTAAGCATTTCTTATCCAAAAACTCTTTCCGCAACGAATAATGAAGATGTGCTTGCTTATTACGGACAAAATGATCTTCGCATCTCCTCTTCACCGGATCGAAAACATGGAATTGATTTCAGAGATCTCAAGGGATATGATTTGATAATGAGAAAAGTCGACGACCAGCTATACGCAAATAATCGCAAAGAAAGTACAGTCAACCCACTCGTCTCGTCTATTGTTGAAATGTGCGATGGTGAGGCATGTCCAGATGCTCAATATATCTTTATAAAAAACGGCAAACGTTATCTTATTGAGGTGCGCTATCGGATGACTCCGTATCAGGCTGGCGTTGATCTCAATGATCGTGTTATCGCTTCCATTAAATAATTGCACCAAGCAAAAGCTTCCAAAAGATCGCCAAATGGCGATCTTTTGATAGTCCAACATCCTTATTGCAACCATGAGCGATATATAGAGTTCTCGATAGACTTGCTTCCAATCAAGAGCAGCAAGCCAGTCAGCCAGCTCCTTGGAGGACGATTCCGTGCGCAAAAGGGAAGAGACCAATTTCTTCCTTAATCTGTCTCCAATTCTGAGTTCTAAACTCGTCCAACAGGGGGAGCCATGCAGGACCGACCGCTAAAACACGGTCGGTTTTGCTTTGTCTGCTTGGCTGGAATTCAGGTTCGAACCCCATCCGTGCTTCTAGAACTTCATTCAGACCATTTTTTATGATGAGTAAGTCCTTTGATGCTTCAGTGCTGATGTTTTTATCTTTTATAATTAGGTGCGAGCCAAAATTCCCTAGGATCTCCCGCTTCTTCTTCAAATCGCCTTCGGAAAACAAAATCGTGCGTAGTAAACGAAATTGGAAGTCTTCTCTGAAAGGGCCAGCCACTTGTCTTGCCGACGGGATACGTCTCTGAGCAAGGTTTCGAGTTTTTCCGTGTCGCATATTCTTCCTCTGTAATTTCTTTTGCCATTCGCATATCATGCTTGCAAGGAAAGTGAATTGAAAAAAGCGTGCTGGTTAAAAATTGCCTTACTATACATAGTATCAAGTTAACCAGCAGATACTGTCTTAGGTAAGCTGAATACGTATATCTCTATAAAAGCACAACACCCGCGAGAACGAGATCAACGGAGACGTTGCGCTCTGCACGGGGCAGATTTTCATGTGACCTTGCATCACACGGGTGAACACTCACCTTTTTTCTGTTATCCGGTAGCTGTGGAATCCCGGATGGTTAGAAGGAGCGTCTATCCTTGGGCTGTGCTCAGCGGTCGAGCGGCATTCTCTGGTTCACCCAGCGGACGACGCGACGCGTGAAGCGGTTGCGAGGGAGGGGGAGAAGTGGCGGCGTGCTATACGCCGTCGGCAGGAGGCTCAGCAGTAGGAGCCCGTACGCGAGATTCGCACGGTAGCGGTCGAACGGATCCTGGTGGGTCGCACTCGATGCGAACATGGTGTACTCGACGTTGAGGAGTGATGAAGGGTCATCGAGGAAGTGCTGAACCCACGCGGAATCATCTTGCCAGCGCTTGCTTCCGGGAGCTCCGTCCTTGCCGAGGTAGGCGCGAACAGCGATGCGATCACCGTAGGCCTTTCGCAGGCTCCAGATGAAGGCGGCGATCGTCTCCGTGAGCGTTTCCCCCGGAAGACCGATCACCATGAGTGCCTCAGCTTCGATGCCTGCCGCCTTGCAGGCAGCTACACAGGCATCGAACTCGATCATCGAGTTGTGGCGCTTGTTCTGGCGACGCCATACCTCTTCCGTGACCCCGTCGACTCCGAATCCGAGCATCCAGAGCCCGTGGTCGTGCAGGCGCTGCAGAATGTTCGGATCACGCCGCAGCGCGAGTGCCGTGAAGTGCGTCGTTGCCAGAGCGCGAGCTCTGAGCTGGACGCCGTGACGAGCGGCCGTCTCGTGAACTCGACGAAGGGTCTCATCGAGTTTCGACCAACTCTGGAGCGCGTCCAGGTTGGAGAGATAAACGGTCATGGTGGGATGACCGATCTTCGCGAGGAATGCGGCGATGAACTCGACCTCTTCCAGAAGCCGGTCCAGGTCACGGTATTTCTCTCGTTCGTCCTTCGCGGCTGCACAGAAATTGCAGTTGTAGACGCAGCCGTGGGAGATGAACAGGCAGAATTCCTGCCTCAGATAGTCACGAAGCGCCTGTTCACCGAGCAGGCAGAGCATCGGGACCATCGAGGTCTCGAACTTGGTCGGAAGGCGCACGAGCGTGAGCCCGAGCGTCGTACGCAGATCATCATCACTGCATACTTGCTGAACATCGCCGAGGTCGTAGAAGATCTTGGCGAACTGGTCCGCAGTGATCCGTACGATCCCTTCACCACCGATCAGGACGGTCTGGTTGTACCCTTCGGCACGAAGGCGTGCGACGATGTCGCGTACCTCCGGGATGTAGGGCGTCCCGAGGACCGTAATGCCGATGAAGTCGCTCGCAGCGAGCTTCGTGCGTGCTGGAAGGCTGAGCAGGTCAGTCCGGTTGAGATCGATGAGATCCGCAACGAAGCCAACCTGCATGAGCCTGGCTCCCAGATTCAGAAGCGAACCAGGGAGGTAGATCTGGGGCGACCCGTAAGGGTACGCCGGTTGGATGAGGACGATCCGTCGTACCGTTCTTTGTGCCATGAAACAGCGATCTCCTTTGATCTGGGGGTTCCGGTACCTCCATTTATGCAGTTTTTTAAGATAATTTCAATAGCAAGGGCTTTAATAAGCAAAATTGAACATTCTTTGATCTCTTATGTGTATGCAAAAGAACTTTGAGAGATTTCCATGAAATATGGTTCTAACAGCGTCCACGATCCGGAGCCATCAAAAACCACGCATATAAACGTGGTTTTTGCTAAAATTGAAAAATAGAAAAACGATCGCTTAACGATCGTTTTTCTTGCTGAATACTAACGCTGTCCTGACTTCGGAAGGCTATTTAACCGACTATCGCCTGGAATATCTTCTGGGGCAATCGGACTACATGCTTGTTTGGTCTGCTCAATCATATCTTGCAGTTGAACGATGCGATCTAAAAGCACATTGATATCTTGTTGAGTCGCATACGATGCTTGTTGCGCTGCCAAAGATTCACTTGATTCAGCTTGGACAGATGTGTAAGCCACGGCACCCGTTAAAACCACAGCAAGACCGCTGATGACTGCTGCCGCCCAAATGTGAGACGTCGCATGAGACGCTTTGACGATGTGGTGATCAGTGATCTGAGACACGGCACCCACATAACGAACGTTACAGGCGTCATCACAACCCTCATGACCGCAGACGGCGCTACGAGCAGCCATAGACTCATCAACACTAGAGACGCTATCATCAAATGAAGAAGTATCGACCGTCACAGAACGGCGACGGGAAGCAACGGGTCGGCGGCGTGGAGATTTGGAATCGGCCATACGAAAGAAGGAACTTAAAGAAAAGGTGACGAACGGGCTAAGTATACCACGCCTCTTTTATCCCTACCACAACTCCACCCTCACGTTGACGAATAGCCGTCGATCAGTTACGATTTCGCCACATTTAAAGAGGACGGCTAGCTCAGTTGGTTAGAGCGTCACATTGACATTGTGAAGGTCAGAGGTTCGACTCCTCTGCCGTCCACCACGTAAAAACAGCACTTTATAAGTGTTGTTTTTAGTTGATACTGTTCACGTGGCGCAGCCAGTAGATAAAATCCATCATTTGATAAAAAAGAGACTCCCTCGCAATACCATAGGATGGTTCACGGGGAGGTATAGGAGTCAGGGGGGGAGCAGGGCAAAAAACTCATCTGCCGAGCAAGGCTTGGGAATCACGATCGCCTGACCCTGGAAATCGGTCGTGGCACGGATGGCTTCCATCAACGCCGCGGTTCCGCTCGGCTCACCGCTATAGGCGGCGAACAAGATACACGCGACACGCTCGTCGACGGTCAACCGAGACCAGATCCGAGACCAGAGTACGTCTCCCTTTCCCGCCCGTCCGAGAGAGTAGTCTTGAATGAAGATGATCCTCCTGCCACTAGCGGTGTAGTCACGAACGGCTTGAACGATCTCCTCGAGATCGCAACCATCAAACGCAGACCACGACCAGTGTCGTCGTCGGCCACGCTCTCCGAGCGCATTCCGCGACCACATGCGACGGTTGAGTTCTTCGTCATCAACTTGAACCACCGCGATAGACAGCATGCTCTGAGACGCTCCTTCCAAAGAACGGTGTCTGACATCCGCCCTTCCGTTTAGACCTGTCAGAATCCAAACGGAAAAGCAGAAATGGACCCAGGACTCTAGCCTTTTTCTTTGTTTTTGTCAATCAGTAAAAGCTGTTTCACCACTCCCCTCTTGATCGCGGTTTCGTAGTCAGGGAGATCAAAAGCTACGGAAATCAGCTTTGCTCTTGGAGCCTCAGAACGAATTTTCTCGGCTAAACGTGGCATCACGTGACCCATTTGAAAGACAAAAATGACTGTTACCTTGGCGAGATCGGCTTCAAAGAAATTTTGCCGATAGACCTTCGCATCTTTAAATGCGCGAAGTTTGAAACGCGAAAACCAGACCAAGAAAGGATTAAGTTCATAGCCAATCACTCGAGCCCCTTGTGTTGCTGCAGCAACTAAGAATCGACCATCTCCTGAGCCGAGATCAATGACGACATCCTGTGGAGTGAGCGCCGCAATCGTGATCGCATCCTCAACATCTCGACGACGAGCCGGAAGAAAAGGGGCGCCAATGCCTATGCCTACAAACCAACGTAAAAAGAAAAAGGAAATGATACCAAGTAGCGCAAGCTGCAATATGCCGGACCAAAAACTATTCATAGCGAAGCGCTTCGATCGGGCTCAGTCGAGCTGCTTTTCGAGCGGGATAGATGCCAAAGACAATGCCAATCAGGGTCGAGACGACCGTCGCCAGGATCACGGCGGAGGTTGGAAAGATAAATTTCCAACCTTCTTGAAAAGAAGCAATGGCTTGAATGGCGCCGTACGAAAAACTCAATCCGATCATGATTCCAAGGATCCCCCCGAACAACGTTAGGACGATTGCTTCGATCAAGAACTGACCCAAGATATCCGCTCGAGTTGCTCCAATGGATTTTCGTAGCCCGATCTCTTGCGTGCGCTCGGTCACGGTAACAAGCATGATGTTCATGATACCAATTCCACCAACCACAAGCGAAATCGCGGCAACGGAGGCGAGAAGAATCTGAAGAATATTTCCAATCACAGCAGCACTTTTGACTGCATCTT
Organism: uncultured Gammaproteobacteria bacterium; assembly: GCA_964359565.1. Classification (GTDB taxonomy): domain Bacteria; phylum Patescibacteriota; class Patescibacteriia; order 2-12-FULL-60-25; family 2-12-FULL-60-25; genus JAGOTP01. The sequence continues at coordinate 13,828 of CAYHTN010000006.1, read as the reverse complement.
CTTGAGAACTCACTTGAAAATCGTCTTTTGATAAGAGACCTCGAGGGTTATCGAGCTTATGCGTGTCTCGCAACACCAAACGGACTCGTTCTTTCGTTTCGGCAACGGTTATCTGTTCTGGTTTTAAAGAAAAGAAATTCACGCGATTTTTATTGTAAAGCGTAAGGAAACTGGTGACCGGAAGATAGATTTGCTCGTCTACTTTGGTAAAAAAGCGCGTTCCCCCACGCTCCATCACCCCAATGACACGAAAGTTTTGCTTATTGAGTTTGATCGATTGACCGATCGGATCATTTTGTTGGAATAAACGGCCTGAGATCCCTGCGCCAAGAACAATAACCTTCGCATTTCGATCGACCTCTTCTTCATCAAAGAAACGACCCTTCTCTGTTCGCGTATTAAAAATCACGAGCTCGCCTGGTGTCGTTCCATTCACTTGCGCGAAGGTATTTACCCCTTCTCGAGAGATAAGATCTTTGCTGATAGAACTCGCGGCGATCACCCGAATCCAGGGCTGTTTTTTTAAGGCCTGATAATCCTCGATCATTAAACTTTGTTTCACGGAATTACTTGGAGGTCCATTATCTTCTTGATCTCCTTTTCCATTCGCGACAAAGACGACATCCGAACCAAACGAGGCAATCTGCGAGAGTAGGTAGCCTTCTGCCGCTTGGCCAATCGCAAGCATGAGAATCACGGAAGCGATCCCAATGATAATCCCGAGCATCGTAAGGACGGCTCGACTACGCGTCCGTACGATACTTTGATAAGAGAGCGAAACGAGATCGGTGATACGCATACTATTCGTGACGTAACGCTTCCATCGGACGGAGCGCAGCTGCTCTTCGTGCCGGTGCGAAGCCAAATAAGATCCCAATGGCCATCGAGACACCTAAGCCAAGCAGAATACCGGGAACAGAAAGCGCAAATGCCCATCCTCCTTGAAACTGGAGGATAATTTGAATCGCAAGCCAGGTAAACAAAATCCCAAGACCAACACCAATCGCCCCACCCATCGTGGTTAAAAATACCGCTTCGACCAAGAACTGACTCAGAATATCGGCCCGGGTTGCGCCGATCGATTTACGCAGTCCAATTTCGCGAATACGTTCTGTGACGCTGACATACATAATATTCATGATACCGATACCTCCAACCACGAGCGAGATGGCAGCGATCGAAGCAAGAAGCACCTGGAGAATCATCGTGATCTGGGAGGTACTTCGAATCGCATCTTCTTGGGTAAGAATATGGAAATCATCGTCTTCAGGTTTTTGTACGTCGTGACGATCACGCAGGATATCTTCTACTCGACGTGACGCTTCACGCAGAGGAAGGTCGGAACGAATCGAGAGCGAGCTTACGTATTTTTGGTTGGTGAGATCAGCAAGCATTGTAATCGGAATATAGACCCGCTTGTCTAAGTTCTGGAAAGATTTCGTCCCCAAAATCGTCATGACGCCAATAATACGAACGTTCTTTGTTCCTACTTTAATATTTTTTCCAATGGGATTTTCTTGACCAAAGGTGGTGCGGGCGATATCCGCTCCTAACACCGCAACAGGCGCATGGACATCTAAATCCTCTTTTGAAAAAAAGAGTCCTTTTGCGAGACGGAGGTCATAAAGTGTAGCTTCGTCCGGTGTCGTGCCCACGATCTGTGCCGAGCGCTCAACACCGTTCGCGATCACCGTATCATCTTGCATATTCATGGCCGTAGCGAGACGAACCCACGACTGCGCTTTCAAGACTTCGTAGTCAGCAACGGTTAATGATTGCTTGATGAATAGGCTCGGTGTCTCATTTTGCGGCGGTTCTCGTGGCCCATTCGAAATAGTGAGGACATCTGAACCAAACGAAGAGACTTGATTAATAATATACTGTTGTGCCGCCTGTCCAATCGAGAGCACTAAAATCACCGACATAATGCCGATCACGATCCCGAGCATGGTCAGGAGAGAGCGACTTTTTGTTCGATTCAGACTTTTATACGAACTCACGATCAGATCAGAGAGGTACATGGGTGTTTCTTACTTATGAAGCTCCGTATCTCCTAAGGTGCGACGGTTCTCGATAACACGATCCTGGACGAGTAATCCGTCCCGAAGTGTCAAAATACGCTCGGCATATTCTGCCGTGGACGTCTCGTGCGTCACGAGAATAATGGTATGCCCATGTTTGAGATTCAATTCAAGTAACATGTCCATGACCTGTTTTCCAGACTTCGAGTCTAGGTTTCCGGTTGGCTCATCCGCAAAAATGACGGATGGATTTCGTACGAGTGCACGAGCAATCGCAACACGCTGACGCTCTCCTCCCGAAAGTTGGTTCGAGAGATTCTGGATTCGATGCGTTAACCCTACCGTTCCGATGGCCTTTTGCGCTAGTTCATCACGCTGTTTGCCGCGAATAGTGGAATAGAGCAACGGAAGCTTCACATTCTCTAGGACACTCGTCTTTGGTAATAAATGAAAGGCTTGGAAAATAAATCCGATGTTCTCACCGCGCGCTCGCGCCAATTCGTCCTCTGTTAAGGTGGATACATCTTTGCCTTCGAAAAGATACGTGCCTTTCGTGGCAACGTCTAAGAATCCAAGAATCTGCATCAAGGTTGATTTTCCTGATCCAGATGGACCCATGATAGCCACGAACTGCCCTTTCGGGATGGTGAATGTAACGTCGTGAAGCACAGGGGTCACGATCTCTTCATTGACATACTCTTTGCTCAAGTCACGCACTTCAATCACAGGTACGGACATAATCGTTGTCTATTTTTTGGTTGCTTCAAGAGCTGCGTGTTCCTCCGCCGTAAGCTCTGCTAAGACGACCTCATCCCCTGCATTCACACCAGAGATGATCTCTAACCGACCTTCATCGCCACGAAGGCCAACTTGAACCGTCGTCTCAACCGCTTGACCTTGCTTCAGAACACGAACCGTCTTCTTGTCTTCACTCTCACGAATGGCACGATTGGTGGTAAATAGCACGTCTTTACGTTCAGCCGTGAGGATGGTGATATTTGCCGTCATTCCAGGCTTTACTTCTTTTCCTTCTTTTTTATCAATCCCAATATGTACTTTGTAATAGATCGCATCTTGAATCTTGGTCTGATCAGGATTTTCTGAAATGACGCTCCCCGTGAACACGATGTCGTCGCGATAAGATTCAAGTGTCAAGGTGACGGGTTGTCCGACCTCGACCTTTGCAATATCCCCTTCGGGAATTAAGGCCTCGATAGTATATCCTTGGTCACCAATCAGGGCGATGACGCTGCTATTCGGAGCAACCTGTTCTCCTACTTTTGGCATCACTTCAGCGACAATTCCATCAACCGGGGCAATAATTTCCATATCACGCATCCGATCAATTGCCTGTGCGTACGCGGTCTGTGCATCCAAAATCTGTGCTCGTAACGGTGCCAGATCGACCGCTCGAGGACCTGCTTTTTTCTGATCTAATGCGGCTTTCGCAGAAACGACGGCCGCTTCTTGTAAGACAACATTTGTTTCGGCGGTCTTTATCTTGGTCAGACGATTACGATCTGCGATGGTCAAATTCGCCTTGGCCGTTTCTAGCGCATTACGCAACTGATCCTGATTTGTCGTTCGAGCGAGTTCAGCATTCGTGATGGCCTGAAGAGAGGTATTCAACCCAGAAAGCTGAGTGTTAAGACCGATGCGATCGGATTCGATCTGTGATTTTTTAGAGGTAATTTCTGCAGCCGTGAAATCCGAGGTTGGAAGCACTGTTCCTAAAATACGTAGGACGTCATCCAAGAACAAGAGGGTCTTCTCAAGCGATTCGCGCGTTTTGAGCGCTGCTTTTCGTACCGAGGCTTCAGAGGGTGTTGAACCTAATGCTTGAATTTGAGCATATCCGTCCTGATAGATCACTTTTGCTTCTCCATAGCGAATCTTTGAACGTGCAAACGCCGCAGCATCGCTAAAGGCTAAGAGGTACTCAAATTTATCGTTGACGATCGCATTATCGACGCCAATAATACGATCTCCGTCCGTAAGTGCCGTTTGCACATACCCAAGCGATCCTTGCAGTGTTGTCTTTAAAGATTCAAACCCATTCTTGATCCCCTGATCGTTGGAGGAATTGGCATTATCGTAATTCTGTTGGGCATTGATCACTGCAATTTGTGAAACACGATATTCATCTTCGACTGAAATACGCGTAATTTCTAAATCCGTTTGTGATTTCTTGAGATTTGCCTGAGCTTGATCGAGACTAGCTTGGCTCATTTGAATTGATTCTTTTGTTTCACCAGCTGCACGAGCAGCTAAATTCGCCTGCGCATTGGCGACCGTTGCCCCTGCCCGTCGTACCGAGAACTGAAGATCACGAGCATCGAGCGTAGCCACGACCTGACCCTTTTTTACCGTATCGCCTGCTTTCACAGAAATACGCTCGATCAATCCGCCGCTTTTAAAGGCAAGATCCAGACGATTATCTGGGGTGACCTGACCGGTCACATCAACCGTTTGTCGCACCGTCCCTTTTCCGACTATCTGCGTTTCATAAAATGGACCTTTCGAAGTATTCTTTCCATACGCATACCAGCCTCCACCAAGAACGAGGATCACAACAACGCCCCAAAACCAACGAGATTTGAGAAATGCCATAGCAACAAAGAAATAGAAAGAGGGAATTTAGGACTTCGCTAAAAGCGAGGACATCTGTTCTGACATCTGTCGGATCATCCGTTGCATTTGTTCGACGGGAACCAGCATAATAGGCCCATTTTTATGAACCATGACCATCAGCTTATCGCCTGGCTTGAGACGTAAACGATCACGAATATCTTTGGGAATGACCACTTGACCACGCTCCCCGACCACGGTTGAACCAAGTAAATGCTCCTGTGCTTCAGAAGATTTTTGGCTTTTCTTAGTGTTATTCATTATTTTACGAGGTGAAGGCATAGTATGATTTGTAGGAACGGTATGAATAATCACCCTCTTTGTCAATCCCCTCTCGACGTGTGGCATGGTTTTTCGTAAGCTGCTGCGCATGCGTGCTGACCTCTTTGATTACGTTCTTCCGCCAGAACGAATCGCCCAATTTCCGTTAGCAGAACGAGAGCAGGCAAAACTCCTCTGTCTTGATCGCAAAAAAGGGACCTGGACGAACAAACACATCTTTGATCTTCCTGAGATCCTCAAACCAGGAGATCTGTTGGTATTCAATAATACCAAAGTATTCAATGCGCGCTTGCAAGCACGTCAAGAAGGTGAAAAAACTTCTTTCGAAGTTTTCCTCCTTCATCCTGAAGGATCAGAGTGGGCCGCCTTGATTAGAGGATTACGAAAAATCGAGCTTGAAGAAACGCTCGTTTTCGCGGATGGATCAAGCGCGGTCTTAAAGAAAAAAGAACCCGATGGGGTCGCGCTGTTGGATTTTCAACGGTCTGTTGAAGGTGTTTTTACGCTCTGTGAACAACATGGCAGCATTCCAACCCCTCCCTACGTCAAAACAGAACTCACTTCCGAGAAAGATTATCAAACGATCTACGCTGATCCGCGCGGCTCCGTTGCCGCTCCGACGGCTGGATTTCATTTTACGTCCGCGCTTCTCGAAGAACTAAGCAATCGAGGTATCAGACATGCATTTCTCACGCTACACGTTGGCCTTGGCACATTTCGCCCCATGCAAAGTACTACGCTCGAGGAGCATCAGATGCACGCGGAGTGGATTCACATTCCAAAAGAAACAGTAGCCCTCATCGAAGCGACAAAACAAGCCGGTCACCGTGTGATTGCGGTTGGCACAACGACGACACGCGCACTCGAAAGCGCTGCCCGTGAAACGGGCACGCTTAGGCCATTCGAGGGATTCACGGATATCTTTATTACTCCTGGCTATGATTTTCGCGTAATCGATGGCTTGCTCACGAACTTTCATCTGCCAAAATCAACCTTAATCGTATTAGTAAGTGCGTTCGCAGGAAGAGAACAAACCCTTGCTGCCTATCAACACGCGGTGACAGAGAACTACCGCTTTTATTCCTTCGGAGATGCGATGTTGATCTTGTGACAAAATGAGGGGTGCAGGGGAGGGTGGACTCTGCTACCCTACCGACATGAAGTCATTCTCCTCTCCAAAGAAGCGCTTTGCCCGCCCGCGACGCTCTTCCGCTCCTGCCGCCCATACAAGCTGGAACAAGGTGGCAGATTGGTATACGGACCACCTAAAAGAACGTGGCGATTATCAGGAAGACCTGATCTTCCCTGGAGCCCTCAAACTCCTAGAAGCACGCGGCGGCGGCGTCTACGTCGATCTTGCCTGTGGAGAAGGCTCGTTTCTTCAAGGACTCACACGGCAGATTCGTCGCGGGACCTTGATCGGAATCGATGCAGCTCCCAAATTAATTAGTCATGCGCAGCAGCAACTCCGTCCCACGAAGGATTTGCGGATCGAAACGATCGTGGGTGATGTTTCAAAACCTCAACCTACGCTCAAAGGGATCCAGGCCGATGGCATCACCTGTCTCATGGCCATTCAAAATATCGAAGAGATCGTCGGTGTCTTCCGTCTCGCAGCGGCCACACTCAAAGTGAGCGGACAGTTCGTGATTGTTATGAACCATCCTTGTTTTCGCCAACCTCGTCAGAGCGGCTGGGGCTGGGACGAAGGTCGCAAACTTCAATATCGCCGGATTGATCGTTACAAGAGTGGCTACGAAATGCCGATCATCGCACATCCAGGCGTGACGCCATCGGTAAGCACCCTGTCTTATCACCGTCCGCTAGAGACCTATATCAATGCCCTAGGAGAAGCGGGGCTCACAGTCAATCGACTGGAAGAGTGGAGCTCAAAAAAAATCAGTACCTCTGGACCACGTGCAAAAGCCGAGAACGCGGCCCGAGAAGAAATTCCACTTTTTTTAGCTATCCGTGCTCAGCTTGCTAAGCGCTAAATACCGACACGACGTTTATTCCGCACATGTTCGTCAAAAGTTGCGGCATAATAGACGGTACCGTTTTCATCCGTCAGAAAATACAAATCTTTTCCGATAACGGGGTTTAAGACCGCGTCGATGGCGCTTGCGGCTGGATTACAGATCGGACTCGGTGGCAGTCCTTTAGACTTATAGGAATTATAAGGCGTTTCCATGGCTAACTCTTGAGCGGTCGCACGATCGCGTTTGGAGCCGGTAATGTACGTCAAAGTCGCATCACTTTGTAATGGCATGCCTAAACGTAAGCGTCGTAAGAAAATACCAGCGACACGCCGACGCTCTTCGGGGGTACGGACTTCTTTTTCGACGATCGACGCGAGGATCACGATATCATCTAACGTTTTGAGAGGCTGAAGCGTATTCGAAATGGTTGAGGTTCCATATCTTGTACTAAACTCTTTCAACTGTTTGCGAATTAAACTCTCGGGAAGCTGGGCTTGCCACACCCGATACGTATTCGGAAAAAGATACCCTTCTAATGAACGTTTTAAAGGCAAAGCACTCAAAAATGGAAATTCTTCTCGCCATGCGGAAGCAAATGGAGCACGATCCGCTTGTTTTCCCATGCTCGCTTCGATCGCCGTCGAAGAAGTATGTTCGAGAAGAAGTGCTGAAGAAATATCATTCAAGGTCCATCCTTCGATAATACGAACCTGCGCCTCTTCTTTTTCTGGACCAAGCGCGAGTGTTCGCGCGATGACGAGATAGTTTGTTCCCGGTTGTAGTGCATAGACACCCGGACGAGGATACTTGGCGGATTCATGAAACCAACTCAAAACGCGATACGTACGCGGAGCGGAGATGACTCCCTTGGAAACGAGTTGGTCTGCAACCTCCTCAACGCTCGCTCCGGCACGAATTTCAATCGTCTGTTTTGGCCCTGCCTTCGGGTGATCTACATAGGCGAAGACAAGAATCCAGATCACGATGAACGCAATGCAGGCATCAATACAAAGAAGGGTATTACGAAGGCGAGGAGAAATCATACGCGCTTAGGGAGATGACGAACCACATGATGCATAGTACGTACAAGCGCGAACGAGAGAGCACCGACGCCAATTCCCGCAAGGACGTCCGTCGGATAATGAACGCCGACAAGGACACGTCCAAGAGCCACGAGCGCCGCTAGCATCACAGGAATAAACACCTCGCGTTTACGATCCGCTCCCCAAAGACAGGCAAACGCGATCCCAAATGCTAACGCCGCATGAGCGGATGGTAAGGAATACTGTGATAAGGGTATTGGAACAAGAATATGTATATCTGAAAAGACGGTAAACGGGCGACTTCGATGAATAACTTCACTTAAGCAAAGCGCGAGGAGAAGGGCAAACGCTCCAGACCAGCCTGCTTCATGCATCGCATGGCGTAAACTCGCGATCTTCGTTGTCCGTTCTCGCCAGATCACCCAGACAATAAGAACAAAAATCACATACCGAGCCGCAAAGATCGCAAACCAGAGTCCGAGTGGTGTATCGGTGAGTAGTTGAAGTCGTAAGATGAAGAGGTGTTCCCAGGGCATGAAAAGATCTTATTTACAAACGAGATAGCGCTCTAACAAGTATATCACTTCTTCTTTGGATCTGGGGTCTTTGGCTCATACGGACAAAGGTGTCGTACCGGACATTGCCAACAACGCGGTCGTGCAGGAATGCAGGTCGTTCGACCAAACTTCACCCCCATACGATTGATCTCAATCCAATCTGTCGGTGGGAAAAGCTCTTTCAGTTCTGCTTCGACGATTTCTGGCGTCCCTCCCTTTGCCCAACCGAGACGATGGGCAATACGAAAAACATGTGTATCAACGGCAACCGCTGGAATTTTAAAGGCGTAGGCGAGGACACAGCTCGCCGTCTTCCGACCAACGCCGGGGAGCAAAATAAGCTCTTCCATCGTTTTTGGGACCCTCCCTTTCAATTGGTCTAATAGCATGCCTGCGAGCGCCTTCACCGCCTTTGCCTTGTTTTGATAGAGGCCGATGCGGGCAATCGTGGTGGCGATTTCTTGCCAAGACGCATTCGCTAAGTCCTGCAATGTCGGAAATTTCTTCCGCAAATCGGGATAGACAGAAATCACCTGCTCATCGCGCGTACGCGCAGATAAGAGCGTCGCAATCAAGGTATCTTCCGCCGTGCCAAAATCAACCATCGCCTTTCCAGGGAATGTTTGGCTGAGAAGGCGTAATTCCTTCAGGGCAACGGTTTGTTTTTGATTCTTTGCAGGCATTAGATCAAGGGATTGCCGGTCATATCCGGCGGCACCGGAATCTGAAGCAGTTTTAAAACCGTAGGAGCGACATCTGCAAGCATGCCGATCGGAGGGATGAGTGAAAGATCTCCGTTTGTCACATCTCCGCTTGGCGCTCTCATCCCTTCTAGTTCTCGACTCACAACCATGAGTGGAACGGGGTTGGTAGAGTGCTCTTTATCCATATCTCCCGTGGTCAGATTCTTGACCTCTTCGGCGTTCCCATGGTCGGCTGTAATCACAACAGCTCCACCGACCGCAAGTGCGGCTTCAACAATCTTTCCCATGGCTTGATCAACCGCTTCACAGGCCTTGATGGTTGCCTCCTCATTTCCGGTGTGGCCAACCATATCGGGATTCGCAAAATTGACAGCAATAAAATCAAACGTTCCCGCGGCTGTCTCCTTCACAATGCGATCCGTTAATTGAAATACCGACATTTCGGGCTGCTTGTCGTAGCTTGAAACACGTGGGGAAGGGATGATGGCACGCTGTTCCCCAGAAAATTCTTCTTCACGCATACCGTTCAAAAAGAAGGTGACGTGTGCATATTTTTCGGTTTCTGCAATATGTAATTGTGTGAGTCCCGCATCAGAAATGACTTTCGCAAGACAAACATCAATCAACTGAGGCGGATAGGCCACTTCTACGGGTAAGTCTTTTTCGTACTCCGTGAAGGTCACGAAGCAAAGATTCTCCAGTCGCGTACGAGGAAACTTATCAAACTCTGGGAGCACAAACGCCTTTGTAATCTCCCGCGCCCGATCGGGACGAAAGTTAAAAAAGATGACAGCATCATTCGATTTGATTTGACCAACCGGTTTTGCGCGGCTCATCATGACGGTGGGCGCAAACTGTTCATCAAATATTTGCTTCGCATAGGATGCTTGAATAGCATCCGCGACACTCGTTGCCTGCTCCCCCTTCCCAAGAACCATCGCATCATAGGCTTGCTGAACCCGATCCCAGCGATTATCGCGATCCATCGCGAAGTACCGACCTGAGAGCGTCGCAATGGCACCGACGCCTATCGCCTTGATTTTCTCTGCGAGCTCTGCCATAAATCCAGCCCCCGCGTTATAGATCGCATCACGTCCATCAAGAAAAACGTGGATATAAACCTCTTTCAGTTGTTCTTTGACACACAAATCGAGCAGGGCGTAGAGATGCTCTTGTGAGGCATGAACATTCCCTGGAGAAACCAGTCCCATGAGATGAATAGCGCTCTTCTGTTCACGCGCATGAGTCACTGCTTTTTTAAAGGCAGACTGTTGGAAAAATTCGCCTGATTCAATCGAGAGATTAATACGAGGCAAACTTTGATAAAAAATCTTACCCGCCCCGATGGTCAGGTGGCCGACTTCAGAATTTCCCATCTCGCCCCAGCTCAAACCAACCGCGGCTCCGTTTGCCTGCACCGTCATCGCCGGATAGCTATCGATGAGATGCCGAAATACCGGCATCTTTGCTTCTGCAATCGCATTTCCATTTCCCGGAGGGGCAATGCCAAAACCATCTAAGATAAGCAAAATAACGGGCTTTGGACGAGACATAGAGCGACCCTCAGAATACCCTGGAATGAGGGTGGGGACAAGATCATTCCCTGAGACAACTTTCCTACTTATCTACATAGCCCATCACCCGTACCGTTGCCCACTGGAAAGGGTCCTGTGGATATTTCTTGAAGGTCTGCCGAAATTCTTGGATTCCTTGCTTCTCAACGTTTAGATCTCTCGGAAAGCGGAGGCGATACATAAGCGTATTCCAAGCGATATTCTCCTCTGCATCCTTGAAGTTTGGATCATGACCGTAGATGGAACGGAAGGTCGAGCGAACACGAGGAAGTTGCTTCCTCTCTTCCAGAAGATTACGTTTCAGAGGAATGATCCCTCGAGCCATACGTTCAAGATCGGTCGGATGGATATCAGCAGAACGCATCGTCTCGAGCGCATCACGTATAAGAGCGCGTCTCTCCCCTTCTCCTAAGAGACGCGTCCGCTCAGAAATCCCATAGGTCACAAAGTTTGCAAGCTCGAGAGAATCAGTGTTGGTGATAGGAACACGGAACTCCTTAGCGTCTTGTTTAATACGAGCTTGATTTTTCGACTCGAACTCGAAGTTCCGAGCGGCGTTAGTCGCTTCTACGAGAGAAACGACGTCTGTGGGATTGAGAATCGTGACGACTTCAGAACGCGGGGAGAGAGAAGGAACCGAAGGTGATGGTGAAAGAGACTCTCCTTGAAGGATAATAATAGGAGGAGGGAGAGGGACGGGGGTTGTCGCAGCAACAGAAGCAAGAGAACCTACAGTCGCGACTGTACCACCGGTTGAAGCAGTGCCTCCGCCTGAACCGCCGCCACGACTGTCGTCTTCGACGATCGCGACCGTGATCGTTCCAAGAGCTATGGCTTGATAGCCAAAGGCTGTGGTTGAGGGCGTTTCAACGATAAACCGGGTGCGATCACCAACGAAGACGGTGTCATCAACCGATGTCACGGTGACAGTCTGTGGGGTATTCCAGCTGCCCGTCGTAAAAGACAGGGTCGTTGCAGAAAGAGATAGACCAGGTTCTGGTGAAAGGACAACCTGGACAGTCGAAGTTGGGGGGGTAAGGAGAACAACGGAGTAGGTATCCGCTCTTCCTTCTGCAAGAGAGATACTCGTGGGAGTAATTGTGACTCCAGCAGTGTCGTTATCAACGAGACTGATAGACGCAGCACTGATGCTAAGAACACTGGTATAGCCCAAAAGACCACTTGTGGTAATCAGGTGAGTCACGCTGGTTGTGTAGTTTGGTTCATCAATCGCATCGTTGAGGGCAGAGACCGTGACCGTTTGCGCACTCGACCAGTTCCCTGTCGTAAAAGAGACGGTAGAGGCACCCAGAGAAGTTTCACCCGTATCTGTAGTGAGAGCGATCGTGACGGTTGAGGTAGGCTGACTTGTGAGGACAAGGGTATAGGTTGCATTGCCTCCTCCTTCGGTTGCAGAACCTGTGACAGCGGACACGGTCACGCTTGCCGTATCGTTGTCGGTGATTGTGACCGTGAAGGGAGTGATAGAGACGGAAGGATAAGCAAAGAGACCGCTTGCGGAGATGAGAGGGCTGACGGAGGTTGTATGGGTGCTTTCAAAGACATTGTCGTTTGTAGCTGTGACCGTCACCGTTTGTGCACTCGACCAATTGCTACTCGTGAAATAGAGGGTGGAAGTCGAGAGGGTGAGTCCGTATGTTGAGGTCGTGAAGGCAATTTGGACTGTACTGGTTGGTTGGCTTGTGAGGACAACGGTGAAAGTATCTGTGACTCCTCCTTCGGTTGAGGTAGTGGAACCACCAGGTTCGGTAATCGTGACTCCAGCGATGTCGTTGTCCGTAATCGTGTAGAGGGTACTCGTATTTGAACCAATAATGGCATAGGTCGGGGAAGAGAGAAGAATACCAATCGTCTCGTCTGGTTCATCAATTTGATCATCCACGATACTCAGAGAGAAAGTTGTACTCGTTTGACCGATAGAGATGGTCGCCGTCCCGCTTGTGAGAGTGTAGTCCGCACCAGAACCTTCAGCCGTAGTAGAAGCACTGATGACGGCATAGTTGACGGTGACAGGTTCAAAGTGGGCTTGGCTGAGCACGATTTTGATACTGGTCGCTGTTACACTTTCAAGACCAGAGCCGGTGTTTGATTGAAAAGAGAGGTAGCGCGAGACGGTATCAACCGTAAAAGCCACACCCGAGGACGTTGCATTCGTATAGGAGGATTCAGCAGAAGCCGCATCAATCGCTTTCACACGCCAGTAGAAGGAGGCATCCGGAAGCGTAGAGGAACTTGTGATGTTATACGTTCCACCTCCTGCCGCTTGACCGACTTGGAAGGTTCTGGCGCCTTCTGCAGCCAGGGCACTCGTGTAGTCGACAACCGGAGAACCAAAGTTGGAGGAGTCATCAATTTGGATGCGATACTTCACGGTATCGACATCTGGATCAGACAAGGTGAAGGAGAAGATGGGGTTGTTTGTACCGGTGGTTGAACCGTTCACGAGGGAAGTGGGACCAAGAGAGGAGGGGACGTCGGGGGAGACGTTCAGTTGAAGAGTATAGATGGTGCCATCTGAACCAGCTACGGCAGAAGCGCCACTTGCCTTTGCTCCACCCGTCGTCGAAGAGGTACCACTGAAGGTAAGCGTGGTGTACAAGAGAGCAATTCGCCCACCGCCTCCTCCTCCTCCATACACACCCTTACCATCCCCACCTCGCGCTCGAATCGTCCCTGAACCCGCTAACGTGCCTGCTTGGATATATACAGAGCCACCCGAACTTCCTCCGGCGCCATTATTGATGAGCCCTGCCGGCTCTTCCCCTCCGTTGGACCAAATCGTCCCATTAATCGTCAACGTTCCAGAAATATTCAATCGAACGATCCCTCCACCGGCAATTGAGGTCTCGGCTGGAGCGGCATCCCATCCTCCTCCCCCAGATCCGAATAGGGTGGGAGCGGTGCTTGATCCATAGGTCGTCGTTTGTGGATTATTGGTAGAGTCACTCCGGGGGGGGGGGGGGGGGGGGGGGGGGGGGGGGCGCGGGGGGGGGGGGGGGGCGCGGGGGGCGGGGGCGGG
>CAYHTN010000005.1:0-31541 GCA_964359565.1 uncultured Gammaproteobacteria bacterium | reverse complement strand
CGTCAGTTTTGGAACCATGACCTGTTTACACCAAAGAGCGAACACCACACCTAGTGCATAAATCTGTGACTGTAAAAAAATCCGAAAGGCCGTCCCGCTCGCACGTGTGATTTCCCCTACTCCCGTGCGTCGTATCCAAAGATACAACGCTTCTAAGAATGAAGCGGGAAAGGCATGTGAAAAAAGATAGAATAACAGCAATGTTTTGATCGGCAGCCAAAGCAGAGCGGCGTACACAGTTGGGAAAAGGACCCGTTTTAAAGCTTCGCCACGATGCCAAATAATATCTAAAATCGGCAGTAAGAGCAGCCACATTCCCCAACTATTTGCATCAGCGAATAAAAACGTGTGGTGTTGAAACACGCCGCGCAGGAAAGCCCATCCAAGGAGTGCGGCGATCAACAGGTAGATGCGTCGACCTGTTACAAACGCTGGCCATTGCTTCCAGGTTTTTTGTCGCAGCGACCAGATCAACCACCCCAACAAAAACCCTACAAATAAAAGAATACGTATCGGAACTCCCCCGTTATTTTGCGCATCGCCCCCAAAGCGAAATAATCCTCCTTTGGAACCGATGAGGAGTTCTCCTGTAAGAAGCGTGAGGCCGTATTCAGGACGAACGACTGTGAGTACCCCACAACCAATCGCAAGAACAACAGCAACAACACTATTTGCCTTGGCAAAAAACACCACGAGCGCAGACAAAAGCTCGATACCGAGAACGAGAAGAAACGCGCGCGTGAGAGGTGACCATCGACGAATGCTCTGCCACATAGATTAAATACCATGCTTCTTACGAATAATCGCTTCCGCTTCTCGATAACGTCGAACTTCACGTGGGGCCCAGCCAAACCAATGCCACGGAATCTGATAAAAAATCTTTGGCAACCAATGGCTGTAACCCGTTGCTCGCGCCTTGACCCGAAACAGTGGTTCAGGGAGCCAGTAACCCTTGCCCCCATTCTTTAGAATCGTGAGCCATAGATCCCAGTCTTGAAACTTCCACAGTGCCTCATCAAAGCCTGGAAACACACGTCGACGAAGGAGTGCGCTCGTATGAATATAGTTTCGTTCTTGTAGCGCCCGAGCATCGAAGGGACGACCCGGAAATAATTTCCAGCCGAAATAAATCGTGGGATACACAAAATCAACTTCTGGGTGCGTATCGAGAGTTCGTCGCATCTGAGCAAGGGCCTCAGGGATCAGGGTTGTATCAGCGTCTAAAAAGAGAAGGTATTCTCCGGTCGTATGACGTGCCCCTTCATTTCGAGCGGCGGGGGCACCTTTATTTTTCTCGAAACGAAGGAGTTGAAATGGAAAAGAGAGAACCATTCCTTTGATCTCCTCTTCCGGGCGATCGATAGATCCATCATCAACCGCAACCACCTCAAACGATTGATCCGTCTGAGCCGTTAATGTCTGTAAACAATCCCGTAGCTCCGCTGCGTGATTGTAAACCGGAATCACAATAGAAATCTTGGAACTCATAGCTCTAATGTCTTTGCGATCAGATTCCAGCGATCTTGCCATTGAAAATCACGTTCTGCGCGTTTACGGCCTTGATTCCCAAGACGAGCGGCGAGCGCTCGATCATCACAAAGGCGTTGGATCGCAGCCGCAATTGCCCGTGGATCTTGGGGATCGACCAAGAGACCTGTTTCCTCCTCAAGGATCGCTTCATCTACGCCTCCCCCATGACCGCCAATGACGGGCAGTCCCGCAAGTCCTGCTTCTAAGAAGACAATGCCGAATCCTTCGACATCCATGCGTTCTTCACGAGTCGGTAACACAAAAATATCTGAGGCTGCATACCAGGTATTCCGTTCCATATCCTCAACCTGTGTTTCAAAACGAATTCGATCTCCATACGAACTGGCTAGTTCGCGTAAGCGACCTTCATCTGTCCCGCGTCCGATGACCGTGAGATGGATCTGGGGTGGTAAAAAGGCAAGCGCTTCTATCAAACGATCGATCCCCTTACGCGGGACAAGTCGTGTCACGGCCAATAGTTGAATGGTTTCCCGGGAAATCAAAAAATGCGTTCGAGCGACTTCTCGATCCACGAACATCTGTGGCTCCACTCCCGGAGAAACCGTGATTGGTGCGAGTTCTGGGAAAACGGCTCGTACTTCTTGGGCGACAAAGCCGGAATTCGTGAAGACAGCGCGAGCTCGTTTTAAAATATATTTCAATAGAAAACGCTTACGTCTGGAACTAACCGCGAGACGAAGATCCAGACCGTGCAATAAAATTGCGTAGCGGGGTCCACCAAAAAAGGACGTCATCCACGCTGCCGTTCCAACAGGCAAGACGTGACTAATGAAGACGAGGGGTACAGACGTCTGTTTTCCTAATCGTTTAAAAAATAAGAGAAGCGGTGCCCAACGAGGCCAATGTGGCCAAACAAATCGTGCATTCACCACCTGCCCTGGTCCGACACAGGCATGCTCCTCCGGAACATAGACGGTTTCAATCCCTCCGGCAGCCACACGAATAAGATTACCCAAATAACGAGCGACACCTCCTCGTTCAGGGGGATAATCGAGCGTAACCAAGACGCAAGAAGAGGGTTTAGACATGGGCGCCTCCTTCTTCATCGATTTCTCCAGGTGGCTCCACGGGACGGCGCCGAAGCCAGCCTAAAAGACGTATGATGTCCGCGGTTTGAAGTAAGCGCGTCGCAAAGAGCAATAAGGCCGCAACAGAACCGGTGAATAAAAGCGACATGACGAGAGGAGCTCGATCCCGTAGCCAAATTCCAGCGAGCCACGTGAAGACAGCAACCACCGCTCCGCGTGCGAGCAGTGCAAAACACCAACTTATCGGTGGCAGTTCTCGACGAATAAAATAAAGACCGACAGAAAATAATAATATAAAAGAAATAATAGCAGACCACGCAGCTCCCGTCGGACCAAAGGTTGGCACGAGGAGAATGTTCCCAATCGCATTCACGATCATCGCGACTCCCATCGCCCCCGTTTTATAGACCGATCGATGCGAGGCATTCAAGAGCGAACCAACCGGAAAATCTAAAAAGATTGGTACGAGCACCCACGGCAAAATGGTAAGAGGGATAATTGCTCCGCTATACTCAGCTCGGTACAGAGTAAGAACGATCGGACTCGCCAGTGAGGATAAGATCGCCGCTAGAGGAACAGATGTGAGCATCATGAGGCGCAGCGATCCCAATAATGCCCCCTTCAAGGCCTCCTTATCGCCACGTGCGTAGGCAGAGCTCATCGCCGGGTAAAGAGCAGCAACAAAGGTCAAAGGAAGGAATTGCAACGCATAAGTAAGCTTATAGGCAACTGCGTATTGACCGACTGCCTCGTGACCATGGAATTCACGAATGAGGAGTGAATCAAGATAAGAATAGACCTTCACGAAGAGCCCAGCTAATCCAAACGGCAGCGCCGCAAGCGCCATTTTTCGGAGCGGCCAAGGCGTGACACCGGTCGCCTGCATTCCAAGGCGACGTGCCCAAATATAACTCCAAGCCACATTCCAGATACTGCCACACAAAAGCGCAAACACGAGACTTGCAACCGTCCTTGCAAAGAATGTCGCCAAAACCGCAACGATACCTGTAATAAACTGACAGATGAGCATTCCAAACGCTTCAAAACGAAGATCTTTCTTGCCACGCAAGGCACCATACCACAAGAGCGAAATGGAATCCGCCGAAAGCACCAAACAGGCCACCAGCACTGCTGCGAATACTTCTGGCTCAGC
Source organism: uncultured Gammaproteobacteria bacterium (assembly GCA_964359565.1). Classification (GTDB taxonomy): domain Bacteria; phylum Patescibacteriota; class Patescibacteriia; order 2-12-FULL-60-25; family 2-12-FULL-60-25; genus JAGOTP01. Next base: position 27,809 of record CAYHTN010000005.1, on the reverse strand, counting down.
CTTCACGATCCAGGCATACACGATCGAACACGTAACAGCGAGCGGCAGCAAGAACCATTTCAAACGCAGTGCGCGTGCAAGCGCAGCCCGACCCCGATCAAGATCCGATGCCATTTCTCGAATGACAACGGGTGTCAATCCAAAGTCTGCCAACACCACAAACACCGAGGTGATCGAAACCGCATAAAAGTATTTCCCGGTAAGCAGTGGCCCGACCCGTCGCGCAATAATGTAGAAAACCAAGAAAGAAATAACTTTTTGACCCAACGTCGCTAACATCAACCAAGCCGTATTCCTTGCCAACGCGCGTTCATGAGACATGGCGAAATCCTAACATCCAAACAAAAAATTAGCGAACGAGACCCTCCCTTACCCACTCTCTCGCACCCTTACTCACTGGGCAGAGGCTTTGCAGGAAGAGTACACCTCGAAGGAAACGACGAGGAAACGTCCAAAAACATTTGAGAGATAGAAGCGGCTTACCTATCCATAAACTTAACAATTTTCTTTACCAATTTTGATCGATATTCGTTACCACAGCTGTCTGCGCCGTAGGGGAAAACTGACTCGCCGATGTGACATCGGGTCCAAACTGATAGTTCGCGTAAAAGACATCTGCGATATCATCTACGTTGCGATTCCAATTTGGTCCATAAAGTTCACGGACCGATATCTCTGAAGTAATCCAACGCAAGACGCCCCCTCGCTCAACGACATACACGCGATTGAGCGTAAGAAACTTCACCAAACGTAATCCGGGACGATACGTCACGTTCCTACCAAGAGGAATAGCTGCTAAAGCGGTTGCGGAAACTTCCGTGACCCCAGCAAAATCGACATACCAGGTAAAATACACGCGCTCGTTAGGAAACGCGTGCCGTTTGCCGTCTCTCCCATAGTAATATACGGCTTTGCAAGGATGGTCGGCAGAAACAGCGACGGGTGGACAGACTAATTTGATCAAACCGCCGATCGTGGCTTGACCTGTTACAGGAATCGGTGTTGAAGTCGGGAGAGGTGCACTCGTAGCAAGGGCAGTGACTATGATAGAATAGCGAGAACTTTCGTTTTGATTACCGGCAGCATCAGAGCAAACGAAATGCACCGTATGCGCGCCACTGCTATTAAAGACGTGGCTGCGTGACGCGTTACCACTCACGAGCCCAACACGATCAGCGGATCCGACAAATAGTCCATCTGCGTAGAATAAACAACTCGTAACACCAACAGTGTCACTGTAGATGATTGTATAATTGACAGACGCACCGACCGTTGCGACCACTGGACCAAAGGCACCGAGAACGGGCCTGGTAACATCTGGAGGAGCACTAGATAGGTTTACACTAACAGCGCTATTCAGACCTTCTCCCCGGTTTCCAGCCGCATCCGTACAAACAAAACGGGCAGTATGTGTACCAGCCGTTCCAAATACATACCCTTTGGTGGCTGTCGTGCCGCTCAAACTTCCACCCCCTTGAGAAACGTTATCAACGTATAAAACACAGCTATTGACGCCCACGTTGTCGCTATACGTCGCTTGCAGATTCACGGAAACACCGACGATGGCCGACAGGGGCGATACACTACCGACGATAGGAACAATGATATCCGCGACCGGAGGAGCTGTTGCGTTTACCCGTACCGCAGTCAGCGTCTGAGAGACGACTCGCGTGGGAGAGAACAAGGTACACTCAATGCGAAAATCATACGTGCCAGCCGAGCTTGGCGTATACGTATAGGTCATATTGCCATCACGACTCGTTCTTCCACCATCACTCAAGGTCATGAGAGCTGTGTGCACGTCCCGTGCAGTTGCTTGATCTTGAACAATCAAAGCACAGGCGGAGATTTCAACCAACCCAGGGTTAACGTAGGTAGAAGAAATGACAACCGGACTTGCAGCTGATAGCGTAGCGGGATTAAAAGATGGAATTCCGATAGAAACGGTCGATGGTCCAACCGTGTAGGCCCGCGCCTGTCTTTCAGACACGTTTCCACGACCGTCCTGACACTCGATTTCTACCACTGCATAGCTGGAGGGCGCCGAGAATGTGTGATCATACACCGCTGCTCCACTCATTATTCGAGGCGCGCCCACGACTCCATTTTGCAAAGTCATGCGCCCTTGTAACACGTTATCAACCAACAATCTGCATTCGGTGACCTCGTTCGCGTCTGACATCCCCACTACAAACCGCACCGGCTGACTTGCTGTCACGGTCATCGGCGACAAGCCACCGACCACGGGCGCAGTACTATCTTGAACGACAGTGATAGACTCCGGGGGCGTGCTGGCCGTATTAAAATCAGCATCGGTACACACGAACGCTATTGTATAATCAGCTTGAGTCGAAAAGGTATAATTCGTCATCACTTCGCCATAGCCTCCCGTTGCGTCCGCAATGAACGTCGTGGAAGCAGGAGTACCTACGCCCGAAACGTTTAACACACAAGTTGGCGCGACGGATTTATTCGTTCTGTAGACTCCACTAAAACGATACGCAACTCCTGTATAGGTAATACTCGACACAACAGCGTCTACCCGAGAGATATTAATATGATCTGACATGATCGGTGGCAACGCATCTGCACGCACGTCCAACCCATGGATGCCTAACCCCAAGACACAAAAAAGGGTTGCTAGTCTCATTTTGATACTAAGATTTTTCATGAAGATGATTTTTACATGTATATGACGCTTCTGTAAAATTGAAGACATTCACCAAAGCCCATCTCAAAAATCCATTTTGTACGCATACCCCCTCTAAATAAGGCCGACATTCACCCGAGAGGCGCCAAAAAGCAAAACTCCCTGGCTTTTGAGCAGAGAGTTTTGGCTGAAAATCTGAGTTGCGAACGACTGTGGAGCGTTGGTACTAACGCTTTGACCACTGTGGCGCGCGACGGGCCTTCTTGAGACCGAATTTCTTACGTTCTTTGGCGCGAGGATCACGGGTGAGACAGCCCATCTTCTTCAACGTTTTGCGATAGGTTGGATTCAAAATAATGAGAGCACGGGAGAGTCCAAGACGAACCGATTCGGCTTGACCATGGATACCTCCGCCTTCCGCCTCGGCAACAATATCGATTGCGCCTTCAAGACCAACAACTGTGAGCACGGCTTTGATCATGTTCTGAAGCTCTTGCACGGGGAAGTAGACATCTAAATCTTTGCCATTGACCGTCATCTTCCCAGTACCCGTTTTATACATGCGGACACGAGCAATTGAAGTCTTGCGACGGCCAAGCCCAAAGATGTATTCACCTTTGGCAGGTGCCTTCTCCGCTTTGACTGCTTCAGGAGCAGTCGTGGCCTTGGCTTCTTTGTCTTTTGGCTCTTTAGTCACGACCTTCTTCGCGCGCGGAGCGCGTGGGGCCTTCACTTTTGGTTCAGCAGTATCCATAGGGTTAGACAATAATCAAACGCTTCATGCGGTCATCCTGAGTGCGATTCTTTGGTAACATGTACTTCACCGCATGACGAAGGACTTCTCCTGGTTTTTCCACCTGAAGCTTCGCGACCGGAAGACGTTTAACACCGCTTGGACGGTTTGAAGAGCGGAACAAAACCTTTTGTTCCATTTTCTTTCCAGAATAAACTAGCTTATCGGCGTTGGTCACTTTGACGGTGGCGCCACTATCAATATGAGGCACGTACGTTGGTTTGTGCTTTCCCACTAAATACATCGCGATCTCGGACGCAAGGCGACCGACAATTTTGCCAGAGGCATCAATCATGATGACTTCGCGCGTAATCTTTGGCATTCCTTTGGTGTTCTTCCAAGCCATACGTTATTTGACAAGCTGAATCTGGGCGGTTTCAGCACCATCCCCCTTGCGGGCTCCCAGTTTAATAATACGCGTGTATCCGCCTGGACGGGTGGCGTAGCGTGGTCCGAGTTCTTCCAAAATCTTGTTGACCGCTGATTCAACCATAAGCACCTTCATCAGTTCACGGCGGGTCGTTAAAGACTTGGCACGGCCTTTGGTAATAAGACGCTCAACGAGAGAGCGCACGGCCTTCGCCTTCGCGAGGGTGGTGTTCACGTGCTCGTAAAGCACAACAGACGTTGCGAGATTGCGAAGCAACGCACGACGTGGTGCGGACTTGCGATCAAGAGTTTTTCCAGTTCGACGATGTCGCATACAAAAGATTTCACGTTATTTATGCTGTTTTTTCGCTGTATGTCAAGTCTTTCAGGACACCGACATAGTCTAACAAGACCGAAACGGCTTGCTGACAGCCATCAAGCGGATCCATGCTTCCGTCTGTTTCGACGTGCAAGATGAGCTTATCGTAGTCGATTTTATCACCGACACGCGTGGCTTCGACTTTATATGAGACGTTCACAATTGGGCTATAGAGCGCATCAATCGCGATTGTTCCTAATTCAAGTTTCTCCTTTAAACGCTCTTCGGTCGGACGATAACCACGGCCTGAACCGACCCAAACGTCCATTTCAAAGGAAGCAGAGGGGCTCGTGAGAGTCGCAAGATGCAAGTCTGGATTGACGATCTCGACCAAGGCATCTTTGGCGAAGTCTTTAGCCGTGACGGCTTTTTCTCCTTTGACCGCAAGGGTCAGCTTGACGGGCTCTTCAGAAAAGAGCTTCACTCGCAACAGCTTGAGATTCAGGATGATTTCTAAGACGTCTTCTTTGACGTTCGACATGGTCGAAAATTCATGGTCGACTCCTTTGATCTTCACAGCCGTCACCGCCGCACCACCGAGGGAAGTGAGCAAAACACGACGCAACGCATTTCCAAGCGTTGTTCCATATCCTTGTGCGCACGGCTCTACCGTAAGAATACCTTCATGTGAGCGCTCACCTCGCGCAAACTGAATTTTATTAGGGAGAAGAAGGGGCTCCAACATAGCGATGTGGCTAGATTATTGGCGAGAATAAAATTCGACGATGAGCTTCGGATCGAATGGCTGCTGTAATTCTTGCCCCATCGGGAGAGAAGTAACCTTGGCAGTGTACTCCTGTCCTTGCATGGAGATCCAGGACGGCATCTCTTTTTTCGTGAGCACTTCTTGAATATCCTTCCAGAGACCCTTATTGCGCTTATTCTCACGCAAGGTCACGAGATCACCCACGCGCACACGATAAGAAGGGACGTTCAATTTCTTTCCATTGACTAAAAAATGGGCATGCGAAACCGCTTGGCGAGCGGCGGCGCGTGTCTTTGCAAATCCGGCTCGAAAGACCACATTGTCCAAGCGCAACTCGAGCGATTGAATCAAGGTTTCTCCAGAATTTCCACGCTTGGATACGGCGGATTGAAACAAATTACGGAATTGGCGTTCGTTTAATCCGTACATTCGTTTTGCTTTTTGCTTTTCACGCAATTGCTTCCCGTAGTCCGTGATACGATTAGAGGCGGTTGGACCATGGACGCCAGGTGGAAAGGGGCGACGCGCAAGTGCACGAGCGTGTGAGGTGGATTCAGATAAAGGAATCCCTTCACGACGCGAGTGCTTAGCCAGAATTTTAAGTGTCTTCATAATAAAAGCATCGTGAGATTAGACGCGGCGTGGGCGTGGAGGGCGGCACCCGTTATGTGGGACCGGCGTCACGTCTTTAATCGTAAGCACGTTCAAGCCATTAGCGTTTAAGGCACGAAGCGCTCCTTCACGACCCTGACCTGGACCGCTGATGTAGACATTAACGTCCTTGAGACCGACATCCTTAATTTTTTCGGTCACATCACGAACGATAACAGAGGCAGCGTAGGGCGTTGCCTTTTTTGGACCGCGGAATCCAACCACTCCAGCGCTCGACCACCCAAGGACGGCGCCGTTCATGTCACAAACGGACACGATCGTGTTGTTATACGTGGCTTGGATAAACACTTTTCCTTGTGTCATCTGGGCACGTGCTTTCTTGGCGGTTTTCTTTCCCTTCGACTTAACCGTCTTGTCTGCCTTTGCAGATTTCTCTGCCGGCTCAGTAGAGGACGTTAAGTTCTTTGCTTCATCAGACATAGCGTAACAAAATTGGTAGAGAGAAAAACAATCCTAGGTCTTTTCGAGCTTGCGCTTACCAGAGCCCATGGTGCGGCGAACGTTACCACGGATGGTGCGCGAGTTGGTTTTGGTCCGTTGACCGCGAACCGGAAGGTTACGGATGTGACGCGTGCCACGATACGAACCAATTTCTTTGAGGCGCTTAATGTTCGAGAGGACTTCACGGCGAAGTTCTCCTTCGACACGGTTATTCTTTTCGACTTCATCACGCAGTTTATTTGCCTGCGCTTCGCTCAAGTCTTTGACGCGAATTTCTCCGGACACGCCGGTAGCAGCGAGAATGCGCGTAACAGTGGCAGGACCAATACCGTAGATATAGGTCAATGCAACGTCGACACGCTTCGCATTTGGAAGGGTTACACCCGCAATACGAGCCATAGGTTAGCCTTGACGTTGTTTATGTTTAGGATTCTTCGGGCAGATCACACAGACCCGGCCCTTGCGGCGAACGACTTGGCATTCGCGGCACATCGATTTTACAGAAGATCGCACCTTCATAACGGGGGAAAAATAGGTCAATAGCGAGACAAAACAGCTTTGTCAAGCCGTTTTCGTAGCGGGCTATAATCTATAGGTGATGCGCCCTTTTGTCAAATCATAGGGGGTGATTTCGACCTGAACCTCATCCCCCGGAGTCAAGCGGATACGATTCATACGCATCTTGCCCGAAAGATGGCACAAAATGATCTGTCCATTCTCTAATTCGACTCGAAATGCGGTGGCCGGAAGATTTTCGATGACTTTTCCTTTCACGACGAGAAAATCTTTGTTTGCAGAAGGGTTAGATCCGGCCATAGGGACGCGTAGATAACATGAACAATAAAGAAAAGGATTTATTTGTGAAAATAATAGCTAGAATAAGCCATTCTGTCAAAGTACCGCGGCGCCTTCTTCGGTCTTCGCGACCGCCTGGATATCCTGCTCACGGATGGGTAAGAACAAGATAACCGCACAACAGAGCAAAATACAGATCACATAGACATACCGAGGATCTTGCAGAGCGAGGAAACCCGCTAAGAAAAGCAACGGGATATCAAGAACTGCCTTTAAGACATAGAGGTTCGAAAGCGTCGTGGCTCGACTCCTCGACTTGATCCGTTGATTCATGGCATGCGAGAAAATAGGGTCACGGACATTTGAAAAGAATAACGCCAAGAGGGATCCAATAAAGATCAGGGCGGGGTGTCCCGCAACTGCCGCAATCAAAAGACAGATCACCATCACGAGGACACTCCAACGCAACAAACGGATCGAACCAAAAAAGCCCTCGATACGATCGATGTACCAATGAGAACTGAAAACCGAAGCATGGAACAGAACGTAAAAGAGGCCAAGCCATCTCGCGTCAATCTGAAAACCTCCGAGATAGAGCTGGTAGACACGCCAAAGCAAAAAACTAGCGATAAAAATAAAGATCTTATTTAACGCAGCACGAAACAGGAATGGGTCTTTCCGGATTGTGACGAGGCTTTCTTTAAAAATTCCCTGTTCTTCTTTTGCGACTTCACGAATGTGCTTCGGTTCAAGGAGCTGCAAAAGAATGAAAAAAGCCACAATCTCCGCGATCACGTCCATGCCTATCACGAGTCCGAATTGCCATTCAAGTAGATCTTTCGCAATCCAAGCACCAAGCGGTGGAAAAACAACCTTCATGAACTGACGCGCGCTTTGCAATCGACCGTTATATTTTGTCATCTGCTTCTCTTCTCCAAGTTCTTTGAGACCATCATAGAGAATCGCTTCTTCTGTTCCTGAAAAACAAGAAAAACCGAATGACATCAACAGAAATTGAATACAGAATTGCCAAAATCCATGAGCGTAAAAAACAAATAGCGTCGACAAAAACGTAATGGCTGCGCCTAAGAGCATGGTCCGTTTACGACCAAAACGGTCAGCCAGGTATCCTGTCGGAACCTCAAAAAGCAACGTACCGATAGACCAGACAATGCTCAGATAAAAAATCTGATCAATACGCACGTCACGATGCAAATAAAAGAGTGCTACAATCGCATTCATCGCCTTCACTTCCAAAAAGGCACGCGCCCAGAAGAGAAGATGCGGATTTCGTTTCAATCGCTCGAGGCGATCCATAAACTACGAGGAGAGGCCTGTCACAATCGCCTTAATGCGACGGACGCCAGCGGAGACCGCTTCTTCTTTTTGAATCTTAAACGAACCAAGCTCTGCGGTATGCACAACATGCGGACCGCCACAAATTTCTTTGGAGAAATCCCCGACGAAATAGACTTTAATCTTATCTCCTACTAAGGCGTATTTATCTTCAAAGAGACCGATAACGCCTCGAGATTTTGCTTCTTCTAATGCCATCTCCTCCATCCGAACGTGGTGATCGGATCGAATCGCCTCATTCACAATCTGTTCGACCTGAGCGATTTCTTCAGGCGTCATCTTCTGCCCATGAGAAAAATCAAAGCGAAGACGTTCGGCGGTGATATTACTCCCCTTCTGAGCGACGTGAGGCCCAAGGACGGTGCGCAGAGCCTGATGCAATAAATGCGTTGCCGTATGGAGACGAGTTGTCTCAACAGAGCTATCGGCAAGACCACCCTTAAAGACACCTGCGGAAGCGGTACGTGAGAGCTCTTGGTGTTTCTTAAATTCAGTCCCAAAAACCTCGCGATCGATAGAACCGCCTCGTTCCTGAATCACTTCCTCCGTCAGCTCAAGGGGAAAGCCGTAACTCGAAAAAAGAATAAAGGCGTCTTCTCCTGAAAGCGTTCCGTTCTGAAACGTCATGCGTTTCTCAAGTTCACGTAACCCTTTTTCAAGCGTATTACTAAATTTCGCTTCTTCCTTTTCGACCTCAGCTAAAATAAAAGCTTGGTTTGTCTGCAATTCTTGATACTGCTCACCAAACGCTTCAATCACGAGTGCAGCCGCCTGTCTTGCAAAACCCTGAAGACCAAGACGTCGACCTTCTCGAATAGCACGACGAAGCAAGCGACGAACAACGTATCCTTGACCCACATTCGAAGGAGTGACGCCACGCGGATCGCCAATAATGAAAGTGGCGGCACGAAGATGATCAACAATAATACGATAGGCGCGGGTAACAACCGCATTTTCATCATAGCGTTTGCCGGACAATGTTTCGAGATGACGAATCATGTTCGCAAGAACATCGATACGGAATATATCTGGATCGTTCTGTAACGCCGCCGCGATACGTTCTAGTCCGCCCCCAAAATCAACATTTGGTTTTGGGAGTTTTTCGAAACCAGTTTCGGTCTTCTGGTATTGCATGAAGACATTATTCCCAATTTCCATGAAGCGACCACAGTCGCAGTTCACATGGCACGGCTCATCTTTCCAGGCAGACACTTCGTGTAGTTTACGTTCGGCCCCGAAATCCCAAAACATTTCGGTATCCGGACCCCCCGGCTCTCCGACGGGCATCTTTGATGGAACGCCAGCGCGTGACCACCAGTTTTTCTTTTCAGAAAAATAAAATATTCTTCCATCTCGCATTCCAAGCGTTTCAGTCTGATCGAGAGCCTTCACATCGATCCCTTTTGCAGCGAATTTCCGTTGCCAAAGTGCGACCGTTTCTTCATCGCGAGGAATACCGATCTCATCCTTGCCTTGAAAGACGGTGATATACAGATGTTTGGGATCAAGGTGGATTTCTTCGACCAAAAAATCAAACATCCAATCGACTTGTTCATTTTTGAAATAATCACCAAAGGACCAATTGCCGAGCATCTCAAAAAAGGTGGTGTGACGATTGTCTCCGACCTCTTCGATATCTTGAGCGCGAAAACATTTTTGCGCGTCTACAAGACGCGTGCCTTTAGGATGCTGTTCTCCCAAGAGATATGCAATCATTGGTTGCATACCCGAACCGGTAAATAACGTGGTTGGGTCGTTGTCTGGCAAAAGCGAAGCGGATGCGACGACGACATGACCTCGTTTTTCAAAAAATGACAGGTATTTTTGGCGAATCTCGGCAATAGTCATACAACAGCAATGAATAACGAAGAGGAACGAAGAGGAACGAAGGAAGCAATCAGGTTTGCGCTTGAAACAACTGGTAGTACAGCATCTCTGCCTGATTCGCAAATACTTTTAACAGCGAATGATCTAGCTCGGGAATTTGATGATCAGGCCAAGTCATTAAGAGATAGGCTTTGAAATCGGCCGTACGATCGGATGGGACCACGAGAATCTCACGACCATCTTCGGAGCGAAGAAAGGCATGCGTCGCACCCTGATCATGGACGGCTCGTAGGTCACGGTTTGGGACACGAAAAATTAACGGACGATTCGTATGATGGGCGTATTCACGATCAGTCCGCAGTTTTGGTAATTCTACCACTCGGACAAGAACAGATTCTGCTCCGGCCGCCGCACACGCATTTGCCGTTAAAGCTTGAAATAATTCTTTTGCACTTTGTTTTCCACTTGTCAGTTGCAATGAAGCCGCATTCGCCGTCTTCTTTAAGAGCTCAATCTTGCGATTAATCGCTCCAATGTAGGTATAAGCTTCAATCAACTCCGTCTTCGCCCGCTTGTAGTCCGTTTGTACCCGCTCCTGCTCCTGTTCGCGGTTTTCCATGAGATACTCATAGGCGGCGAAGGTGAGAAGACCGGCCATCCCAAAAAGAAAAATCGTGATCTCCTCTAAAGCGGTTTCAGACAGACCGAGGTATCCTCGACTGTAAATAGAAGGTGAAAGAACGGCTAATACAAAAAATACAAGATAAACGAGGTAAATCCATTCCAGACGGTTTGATCGTAAAACCATAATTACAGAGACAGAGGATCGAGCAGGACCCCGCCGCCAAGACATTCATCACCTTGGTATAAAACCGCTGACTGCCCCGGTGCCAGCGCCCAGACAGGCTCCGTGAACTGGAGTCCTAGGGTCAAGCGGTCCGCTGCAAGCGTGGCTCGGGCTTCCTGTGGCTTTTGACGATACCTGATCGCAGCCTCTACCGTCCAGTGGCTTTGCTCTGCTTCTTTTTGGACATCTCTGGTCCAATGAAGATCTCCCAACAGCGCCTTGACATGATAGAGACGTGGGTGATCATGATGATCAACCACAATTAAGCGGTGACTCTGTTTATCTTTTGCCGCGACATACCAGGTTTTTGCGTCGATACTGAGTCGCAATCCCTGACGTTGACCGATGGTATAGGCGTCTAACCCATCATGATGACCAAGGACCTCTCCTGTTTCAGACACAATTTCACCTGGAACCGAAGGGATTTTTTTACGCAAAAATTCATGAAAATCAAGCTTGCCAATAAAGCAAATACCTTGGCTGTCTGGTTTCGCCGCCGTGGGAATTGCGCGCTTAGCCGCCTCTTCTCGCACACGTGACTTCAACAAATGTCCGATCGGGAAATAGACCTTGCGTAACACGTCTTGAGACAAGCGATAGAGAAAATAAGATTGATCTTTATCGGGATCAAGGCCTTTGAAGAGATGAGCCGTCCCCTCCTGATCACGTTCGACACGGGCATAATGACCCGTGGCCACCGCATCAAAACCAGCTTTCATGGCTGCCTCAAAAAAAAGACCGAATTTAATCTCTTCATTGCATAACACGTCTGGATTAGGCGTGAGTCCCCGCTCATATTCGGCGAACATCCGGCCCAGGACCCGGTCGCGATAGGCGGATTCAAAGTCGAAAGTGAGAAGGGAGATACCGAGCTTGGCTGCAACTCGGAGCGCATCTCGGCGTTCACCTCGCCATTCACACTCCCCCGTCCAGAGGTCTTTGCTATCAGACCAATTTTTAATAAAGCCTCCAACCACCTCGTAACCCTGTTCCAACAACAACGCAGCCGAGAGGCTTGAATCGACCCCACCAGACATACCAACTAAAATCCGTGAACGTGACATATTTTACAATCCGCCCGCATACGCCGAGAGGCGCTCCCCTTGAAGGACGCGAATACGACGAAGCTCATAGCGACGAGAGGGGGTATGACGCGACCCGAGACGAACACCAAAACCTAACGTATAACCTGCGTTTTCTACTTCTTTGGCGATCTGTTCATTCCAAGAGCCATACGGATAGGCAAACGCTTCAATCGGATGGCCGAGCAGATCTTCTAAGGTCCGTTTTGCCCCCACAATCTCTTTTACACGGCTCGCAGCGGACATGCGAGCAAGATAGGGATGTTGTTCGGTATGACTCGCAATCGTGACAATACCGCTCTCATCTAATTCTTTGATCATGGTGTCTTTCAGATATCCTGACAGTTGATTGGCGCCGGTAATCACAAAATAGGTCGCTTTCGCTTGATATTTCTTGAGCAGGGGAAAAACGACGGTGTAGTGTTCGCGCAACCCATCATCAAAGGTCAGAAGTACCGGCTGCGGCGGTAGAACGTCTCCGTTTGCTAGAGCTCCTTCAAGTTCGGCAGGTGTCACAAAGTGATAGCCTTGCTGGATAAGATCTCGTAATTGTAATTCAAAAGATTCCGGTGTCACCGTAAATACACGCTCGCGAGCCGTGTCGGTCGTACGAAAAGGGCGAATGCGATGATACATGAACACCGGAACACGAATGACTCGTTCTCCTTTTTGCGGCTTCGGATCTCCGGTCAATCGCTTCATAAAGGCCATGTCCGGAGAACGCAGTCCCGCAATCGTTGTCGTAACAAGTATCGTCGGAGGTAAAAACAGATCTTGTTCTTCTTTGAACGCGACCGTTGTGGTGACATCCGCTTCTCCCACGATCACGATCGGAGTAGTTGAAGCAGAGGGGCTGGAATAAACAGGAGTTGCTCCAGATCGTACCTGCAAATGAAACGCAAAGATCCACGCACAAATAAAGGCGAAGATCGTAAGAACGACGGACCACGGGACCGAAGAAGCGCGAGATGAAGACAGCGGATGCCCCATGGAGAGAAAATTAAGAAGACGGCGTCTTTTCTTTATTCGCTCGAACCGCCTGGAGTCCTTGCACCAAACCGGTTTTATTTTCGTTGACCGCTAATTGGCCACAGGCGGCGTCGATATCTTCTCCGAAGGTTATACGATGTGTCGCAGGGATGCCGAGATCATGAAGACGGTCTAGAAAATCCAACCGTTCGGATCGAGCCGTGCCTTGAAAGGCCTCAGTTTCATGATATTTAATTAAGTTCACATGAAATAAACGCTTATCGCTTCCGAGCCAAGCGGCGAGCGCTCGGGCATCTTCTTCGGTATCGTTGATTCCTTTCAAGAGCAAATATTCAAACATGACTTTGCGATTGGTCTTTTCCATATAAGTCAAAATCGCTTGACGCAGCTTCGCAAGCGGATAGGCCTTATTCACCGGCATGATCCGACTACGCTTTTCCTCAATCGCACTATGAAGCGAGATCGCTAAATTTACCTGCATTGCTTCATCGGCAAGACGAAGAATTCCGGGGACAACGCCACAGGTCGAAATACTCATCCGACGCGCACCCAAATCGAAGCCGTCATGGTCATTCAGAATACGTAGTGATTCCATGACGTTATCGTAGTTGTGAAATGGTTCCCCCATTCCCATGAGAACGACATTCGTGACCCGACGATCACGCTCTTTTAACCAACGGGCGAAATGCATGACCTGTCCAACGATCTCTGCAGAAGAGAGATTACGTTTTAATCCCATGGTTCCGGTCGCACAAAAAGTGCACGCCATGGCACAACCAACCTGTGACGAAACACAAACAGTGTCGCGCTCGTCCGCGTGACGCATGAGGACTGCTTCAATTTTTTGTCCATCCGTACAGGCGAGGAGAGCCTTTACCGTATCTCCCTTTTGACTTTCCTGCACACGAACGACCGTGAAGGGGTCCCAGGGAATCTGGGCCGCACAGGCGTCTCGAAGAGGTTTTGAGAACACGCTCATTTCCTCCCAGCATTTTAACAGCTGTACATAAAATGCCTGCTTCGCCTGCGTAAAGCGATAGCGAGGTTCTTTGCGCTCTTCAAGGAGTTTGGCGAGGTCGTGGAAATTCATACTGTTGCCAGGCCCATTGGGCGAGGCGCTTAGCGCTGATAAATTGTCCGTCTTTGGTCGGCGCACCGAAGACAACAACGATAACTTCTTTGTTCGGAACGGAACTTCCGCCTGCGAGGATAGGTCGCATCTGTACCACTAAATTATATTTTGATTCTTCAAGATAACCCGTCTTCCCTCCAACCACCCAAACATCTGGATCTTGGGTGAGGAGTGTATTTGTATTCGTGATCGTCTTTTTTTCTCCCGTGTTACGAACCACAAATGTATATTTCATGGTGGTCGCCGCCCGACGAATGGTTGGGTCACGAAAGGCGGTATCGGCGATGAGGGCCATGTCATTCGCCGTCGTCATATTACGAGGATCCATGCCAGAGGCGTCGACAAAGGTCGAATATTTCGCACCCGTCTTCGCAACCGTCTGATTCATTTCCTTTAGAAAGACGCTCTTCTTTTTCCCAGAAAGACGCATCATGGCCGTCGCGGCATTATTCGCACTCGCCGTAATACTTGAGTACATCAAGTCTTTGATGCTCATGCGCGCTCCGGTCGCCACGCGCAGTCGCCCACCGCCAACTTCATCTTCTTTTTTCAGAGAGATAATCGTATTCCAAGTCGGAGCCGCCTTCACAAAGGCAAGGGCATTTACAAGCTTCGTTAAGCTTGCCGCTGGGTGAGGCTTGGTCGCCTCATACGCGTAGAGGACCTCATGCGTACGAGGGACCATGACGATCGCTGCCGTAAACTCATGCGGTTCAGGCACGAAAGGAGTTACGGGAGCAGCCTCCACCGAAACAGGAAATAGAGCCAAGAAAAGCGAAAAAGGAGCTATCAAACGTGTCGCGATGGTACGTGGTTTCATAGCTTTTGTCAACGCTTAACCACGACAATCGGGGTTCCAACCGGTGACCAATCATAAATCTTTTTGGCGATGCCGATCCCTAAACGCACACAGCCATGACTTACGGGCTTCCCCAGATGAGCCTGACCCTCTTTTCGTCCTCCCGGCCATTCAGGCAACTCATGAATTCCATGACCCCGACCACTAAAATGCATCCAATACGGCATCCATAGCTTGGCACTATTTGACCAGGCTCGTGGATGTTTGCTCAATACTTTGTAGGTCCCGATCGGGGTCGCCATGCCCGACTTTCCAGAAGACACAAGTTGCGAAGAGATGGGAATATTCATCACTCGTTGCTCCATCCGCTGCGTGGCTAAACGAATATAAAGCGATTTTGGCAAAATCACGGGATCCGTCGTGGTTGGTGAATAACCCGCATAGATCTCATCAAAGTCCCTGTGTCCATCGCTATCCGTATCTGCGACGAGCGGGTCTGTGGTAAATAAAAGCTCTAAGCGGTCTACAAGCTGATCTCGATCCGCATCCTGATCGACGATCTTTTTAGGGCCTAGCGGGTCATGACCACTCAAAATTTCTGCCCGATCCAAAAATCCATCTTGATCGGTATCAGGCTTGGTTGGGTTGGTATGAAAAACCTGTTCTTCCCAAATATCCGGCAATCCATCGCTATCGGTATCTAAAAGTGAGGCTGCAAGCACTGTCTGGCTCCCAAGAAAAAAGCTAAAGCACAAGCAAAAGCACCACGAGAGCAGCCAAGACCAAACGGTAGAGGACGAAGGGAACATACGAGTGACGTGAGACAAAGCGCAATAAAAAGCGAATCGACCAAGCCCCCGTGAGCAAAGAAGCGACAAAACCAGCCAAAAGAACGAGGGTATTGGTTTGAGGAAGAGGTTCGCGAATCCATTGTAGCATACCGTACCCTGCCGCAGCGGCCGTCACGGGGATACTTAACAGAAAGGAAAATCGAGCGGCTCGGGCCCGAGAAAGTCCTAAAAAGAGACCGGCCGTAATGGTCATCCCAGAACGAGAAGTCCCTGGAAGCAATGCTAATACCTGAGCGCAGCCAATTACGATAGACTGCTTCCAACTTACCGGCTCTAACGGATCAACCGTATTCTCTCCATCTACATGCGCCTTACGATCTGCCCACCAGAGCACCAGAGCCCAGACCGCAAGATCAAGGGCGACAAGCCACGCCACCCGATCATACTTCTCTAAAAACGTATGAAGAAGATAGCCCACCACGAGTCCAGGAAGAGCAGCTACAATGATTTGAAGCGATAAACGTTGAGCCCTCAGACGATGAGGGCGATCAGAAGAGATCATGCCTTTTAGAATCGCTACGAGATCGGCACGAAAAAACCAGAGGACGGCAATGAGCGTACCTCCGTGCAGGACGGTATCGAAGGCAAGACCCTGATCGGACCAAGCGAATAACTTCGGAACTAAAATAAGATGCCCGCTCGAAGAAACAGGAAGGAACTCTGTAAGACCCTGTACGATCCCAAGCACGATCCCTTGAAACCAGGTCATCATAACGCCAAGAAGCGAAGATTCGATTAAGATGATCTATCTCTATCCTGAAAGGTCACACGCTGTCCAGGCGCAACACGATGCACAGGCGCTCCCGGGGCCTCTGGTCGCTCCAGAGGCATTTCTGGCATCGCTACGACCTCTGGACCGAGCGAAAGGAGCGAGGGAAGGTTCGGCATCTCTGGCAACGGGGGAATTTCGACTCGTGGCACAGACAAGGATGTGCCATGAGAAGATGGAGCCGAACGAGGGGAAACTTGCGTCGATCCCATTCCTCCACGGTCATCCGCAGGGCGCTTTTTGCGTTTACGTTTTCGTTTCTTTTGTTCGCCGTTTTCTTCTCCAACGTCACGGGAAGGCGCTTCCCCTCCTCGGATAGAAGAACGTGAAGGACCTTGCAAAATCGCTCCTAGCAACTCGTCTTCTTCATCACGCGATGCCTCGGCACCTGATAAAACGGTCACTGTTCCTTTCCGCTGCTCTCCTTCTGGCGCTCTCACTACCCGAGGACGATTTGATGAAGGAGCTGGATGCGGAGCTTCCATCGGTCCGGTTCTTAAAACCTGCCGCATATCACCATGCGTGCGTTGACGCTCTTCGCGGATAATAGGCAAACAATCCGGACAGTACATCGGGCGGGTCGGGTCCAGCTGAATCGGCAAATCCCACGTTTTACTACAGCGGGTGCATGTGTGTGGAAACTTGGGCTTTTCTTTTCTACGAGCATTCCCCGCCGTTGAGACGGCAATGGCCGCCAAACGCTCTGGTTTGATCATTAAATATTCCTGCTCGTCAGGCGGTGATTCTAGTTCCCATTCATTCGTTGCCGTCGAAACTTCCAAAAACGAACCTGGCGTATCGGCAACTTCTAACTCTGACGCGAGCTCTTCTGCTGTTTTTATCGAAGGATATTGCACCGCCCCGGTTTCGGAGATCTCTGCGTCCTCTTCTTCTCGGGTTGGAGGAGGAGTCTCGGCACTTGGGGTTGCAAGACTCATCGCAAGCTCCATCCCACTCCATTTGAGGACCTTTTCTTCAATCAAGCGACGTGGCTCCGCATACCGTTCGCGACTCACCTGGATAATTTTGTCGCCACTATCTACGCGCTTTCCAATTGGAGGCAGGGTATTCGCTGAAAAAGGCTTGGTTGCGACCCCATCAACCATGAGCTTCAAATAAATCTGCGTCTTGGCCAAGTTCACCAAATCTTCTGGAGTAAACACCGGGGTGAACTCTTGCTCCATCGCGAGCGCATCCGCACCACCAACACGCATGGTCACGATCGTCCCCACGTTTCCAAAAATAGCCGGGGCCACTTTTTCATCAAGCTGCTCGATATATTGATGCGCTACGATCAAATTTAAACGATATTTACGCGCTTCAGACAAGATGGTTGCAAACGATTCGTTGGCAAAATTTTGGAACTCGTCAACATACAGATAGAAATCACGACGATCGTGTTCTAAAATATTTTGACGTTCTTGGGCCGCTAACTGAATTTTGGTGATGAGCATTCCTCCAAGGAGCCGCATGTTGTCTTCACCGATACGTCCTTTCGAAAGATTCACGACCAGGATCTTGCCATCATCCATGATGCGCCGCAGATTAATGGTCGATTTTACCTGTGCCACAATATTACGGATCACCGAAGACGAAAGAAATTGTCCGACCTTATTTTGCACTGGAGCGATTGCTTCTGTGGCATATTTTTCGGACCAGGCAGGAAATTCTGCCACCCAAAAGGTTTTAACAATCGGATCACGAATTTTCGCGACCACCCGGGCCCGATATTCTTTGTCCACCAAGAGACGATTGATCCCAAGCAAGGTCGCGCCCGGGTAATCCAACAGGGCGAGCACACAATTCATGAGGATGTACTCCATGCGTGGACTCCACACATCTGGCCAGATTTTTTTGAACACCCCCATGAGGCCTGAAGCAACGAGAGGCTTTTGCCAATCACTTTCGGTCTCTAAAATATTGAACCCCATCGGAAACTCGACATCTGCTGGGTTAAAATAGATGACGTCGTTAATGCGATGAGAAGGGACGAAATCAATTAACTTCTCGGCCGTATCTCCGTGCGGATCGATGTAGCACCCCCCATGGTCGTTCACCATGTCTGAATAAAACAGATTTTCGAGCAAGGTTGTTTTTCCCATGCCCGTTTTTCCAATCACATACATGTGCCGACGGCGATCGTCGGTCTTGATGCCAAAACGCTTTTTTTGATTACGATAGTTCGTCTCCGCAAACAGCGTGACTTCATGCTCATGATCGTGGGTGTATTCAACGGGCATAGGAAGGCGAGAAAGGACGGATTACAGCTCTTCTTCAAAAGGAATATTGTACGGGGCATCAGATTTTTTCGCTTCGATTTGTCGAAGAGACGGCGCCTTAACCTGCGTCAAGATTGGGAAATGCCAAAGGGTCGCGAGCTCTTCCGCAGAAAGAGAGAACCTATTTAACCCAGCCGTTGTATCACGCGAACGCATATTATTTATAAGACGCGTTTTACGAGCATCGTTACGCTGCTGCTTAAACCACCAGATTGCACTACTCATCCCCGTCTTCTTGAGGTCAGGCTTCAGTGCCTGCATGTGGAACGTGTTCGTCTGCTTGATTGCTCCAATAAAGGCTTGGGCAATACGGGCTTTACTGAAGACCGTTTTCTTTGCGATATACATAAAACGCGCTTTACTATCAAACGAGATCTTCGATGACTTACGTTCAACCGCCTCTAAGATGTCCTTTTCGATCGGACTCAAGCGCATCAGTTTTGGAGGGATATCTTTGCTTTCTTTCTTTTCTTTCCCGCCGCCTCCAAAAAAGATGCCGGTGATCGCCTTGAGGGGAAGGTCTACTAAATCGGTCAAAAAACTGTGATGAACTTTTGTTTCCACGCCACGAAGCTTATCAATGATCGGTTGAGCGCGTTCACGAGTCGCCTTTTGATCGGTCGGAACCATCGTGATCTGAAACCATGCCTGTTCACCTGGGCCTAATCGGGAAAACGCTTCTAAGACTGCAGCAACCGGATCTTTAAACTCGCCAGAGACGGCATCCTCGAACTCTCGGTATGTCTTGAGCGGATACGCATCTGCGCTCACATTCGTGAACTCGGCACCCCACGCATCATATTCCGAATCGGGAAACTTCTTCGGACCCCAAGCCTTGGTGTAATCTGGTACTTCTTCAATTTCTGCGGCAGGATATTGTGCATACACCGAAGCCTCAATTAAATCACGGGATTTATCGATACAACGAACAAAAAAGTTATTACGTCCTTCAAGTGAAGCTAATTCAACCGTAATCGCAGGCTGATAGGCCCCATCAAACCAAGTCTCTTTCCATGAAATACTCGAGTGCGCCCCGGCGAGCTGGGCAAAAATATTTTCAGCAGCTTTCGGGGTCTGTTCTGAATTAGGAACGGTAATACGCAACACGATCCAGTTTAGATGATGTGCAAAAATATGCTGTTTATGGTGTTGCCACACGTGAATACCGATGTCCCACGCGAGACGGAGGATGAGAAGCCAAACAATGACACTCAACCATCCACTCAAAAAGAGCAGCGTCGCCATGGCAGCAAATGGGTTGTCGCCACCTAGTGCTAAAATAGTATCGATGTAACTCGATAAGGTAAAGAAAAAATCGTCCATGCCACAATAGGATAGCACAAAACACAACGGGCCAAAACCCGTTGTGTTTTACAAAAATAATTCGATTTTTTACTTCTTTTTTCGACGAGACCAGGCTTCCCAGGTTACGAGGAGAGGTGAAGCGACGAAGATCGAGGAATAGGTTCCGACCAAAATACCGATGATGAGCGTGAGCGTAAAATCATGCAACGACTTTCCTCCAAAGAAGAAGATCGCAAATAAGGTGAGGAGTGTAGCAGCAGAGGTATTGAAGGATCGCATATATGTCTGCCTGAGCGAAGCTTCAACGATGGACTCAAATGAACCTGTCATCTTTTGGAGGTTTTCACGCACACGGTCTAAGACCACAATCGTATCGGTCACGGAGTACCCCATCACGGTCAAGATGGCGGCAATGAAGGGGGTACCAATTTCTACCCCAGAGAACTTTCCTAAAAGCACGAAGACACCAATAGGAATAATAACATCGTGAAAGGCCGTAAATAAGGTCACGGCCCCATATTTCCAAGATTTAATCGGCGCTGAGACTTTGCGAAAAACGTACGCGACGTACGCCATGATTGCGAGCAAAACAAGCACCAACCCCTGAATCGATTTCTGACGTAGTTCCTCTCCTAATACCGGACCGATGGCATCGAAACGCTGCTCAGTCAGACCCGGATATTTTTTTTGCAAGGCAACGACAACCGCTTGATGCTCTTTTTCGTCCAAATTTCGGAGACGAAACTGCATGTCTTGCTCGCCAATCGGTTGTGCCACGATCGCACCGAGATTCGGTGTGGACTGCTGAACCACTTGCGTGACCTCCGTCGTGGATGGGCGGACCGAAAAACGAACGGCGAGCAGGGAGCCTCCGGTGAATTCAATCCCCTGCTTCAACCCCCACATGGCGAAGAAGACAACCGAAAGGATGATGGTACTGGCAGAAATGGCGTACCAAATCGGCCGAAGTTTCATGATGCTGAATTTCATAGCAAGAGATTAGGCTCGTGGCTTAAGAAAGAACCACTCAAACCGCTTGAGAGATGTTCCTGCCAAGACACGAAGAATCGTGCGTGTCGAAACAACGGCAGTAAAGAGAGAGAGAATCGTACCAATCGCGAGCGTCAGGGCGAAACCACGAATCACGGAAGAAGAGAACCAGTACAAGACGAGACACGAGATGAGAACTGTCATGTGGCCATCTCGAATCGAAGGCCAAGCACGACGGAAGGCCTCTTCAAGCGCCTGAAGTAACGGACGGCCCGCGTGCCACTCTTCTTTAAGACGTTCAAACGTCAGAACGTTCGCATCAACCGCGATTCCAAGCGAGAGAATGAATCCGGCAATACCCG
Source organism: uncultured Gammaproteobacteria bacterium (assembly GCA_964359565.1). Taxonomy (GTDB): domain Bacteria; phylum Patescibacteriota; class Patescibacteriia; order 2-12-FULL-60-25; family 2-12-FULL-60-25; genus JAGOTP01. Next base: position 6,415 of record CAYHTN010000005.1, on the reverse strand, counting down.
CGAGACTAAGTGTGACCGGTATAAGTTTGAAGACCGCCGCCGAAACAAAGGCGTACAGAATAAGAGCCACAATCGAGACTGCTCCCGGTAAGCGATACAAGAGAATCATGAAGATCGCAACCAACAACAGAGCCATGAGACCCGCACGCAACGAACTCTGGAGCGAATCTGCACCAAGCGTTGGTCCAACCGTCTGTTGGGCAATCAACTGAATCGGTACAGGCAAGGCACCGGCTTGTAACCGACGTGCTAATTGTTTGGCCGAATTTACAGTAAAACTGCCGCTGATGACTGCCTGCCCACCAGGAATTTCGTTTTGTACGGTTGGTGCAGACAGTAGCTCTCCATCTAAGAAGATCGCAATCTGTTTGCCAATATTTTTGCGCGTGAGCTCAGCGAAAAGATCAGATCCTTCTTCGTTAAACTGAAGGGCAACCATCGGAACACCGGTACGTTGATCGAAATCGAGCTTCGCAGAACTGATCTGGCGGCCCGTGAGCTTGGTCGCCTTCCAAGCCTCAGGTGGAGGAACGAGCTCATCTTCGGTAAGCTTCTTCGCTTCATACATGCGAACACGCACATCTTTGAGAGCACGTTGATCTTCTTTATAGATCAGATGGAATCCGTACGGCGTTTCAACGATGTTCGAAATCGTCCCAGTCGCTTGGGCAAAGACCGCCGTTTCAAAGGCCTCAACCATATCTCCCTTGGCAAACCAGCCCAAGTCACCTCCACGGGTATTTGCGCCTGGTTCTTGAGAATTTTTCCCAGCCAACTCGGCGAAATTTTGTGGAGTAGCTTGAACTTTTAAGGCATCAATTTTCTTACGCGCATCCTCTTTGCTTTCTGTCGCAAGTTCACCCTGAGCGCCTTTATACGCAATCAAGAGATGTCGAGCACGCACTTCTTGCTCGCCGGTATCCTTTACTGCTTCCACTTTCACGACGGAATAGAAATTCGGTTGCTCAAGAACTTTTTCGACTATCGTGCCGACGGCCACCGTCTTCACTTCTTGATAGAGATCGTAGTACTGATTTTGTCCGCGCAAGAAACCCGCGTCCCCTTTCGCAAGTTTAAGAGCTGCGTTCTCGGTTTTTTCTGCGAGAAGGGTAAAGTCTGTTCCTGGTTTTTTTGCTTCTACCAAGGCATCCTGGGCCTTCTTAAGAGCGGCTTGATTTTCGGTCGTGATCCGTTTCTTTTCATCTTCTGTGAGAGCACGGCGGGTGGTTTCGGTATTCTGTTCTTTAAATTCCAAGATTGGTGTTTCGCCAATGAGGTTGATTGCTTTTTTCACATCCTGAATACCAGCGAGTTCAACCGTGACGCGCCAAGAATCTCCCGCTTGCGTGGTTTGAATCAGTGGCTCAGAGACACCGAGAGAGTTCACGCGACGCTCAATCACATCACGAACACCATTTAAGGCTTCACGACGATCGACATCGCTCACCTGAGCGACATCAGCCTCATATTCCAAGTGCGTTCCACCTTGAAGATCGAGACCAAGGACAAAGGGCTTATCGAGAGGCTTAAGATCAACACCAATCACCTGCTTAGCGTGGGCGAGAACCCAATTCAGCGGTTGGGGATACGCAATCGCTCCCGTCACAAGGAGCAAGAGCAAGAGCCAGCCGGCATTCCGACGAGCACGAGAAATGAGAGAAGGAGTAGACATATGTGGATAAATTGGCATGAGTGTAGCCAAGGAGGGTCTGTTTTGCAACGAATAATACTAGGACGTCGAGGTCGTGTCGGTACCACTCAGCTGAGGCGTCATCCGTGGCGGGGTGTTTTTTAGCAACCACCACTGCTGCAACACGGTTAACAAACTCATGACGAGCCAATAGAGGGTGAGCCCCCCCGGAAGGGTAAATCCAATCGCGGCAGTCATGATAGGCATGAGGTAGAGCATTTGCTTATTCATCATGGCGGCCATTGTTTCATCTTTCGCGCCTGGGCTTTTTGCTACTTCCGGAGGAGGTGAGGCAATCGTTGCCGCAGGTGGTTTCATAATCTGTCTCGCTTGCCAGAACTGGACGAGGGCCGCGAGAAGCGCGAGGACATAGTTTGGACGACTCAAATCAAGCAGACCCAAGAAATGCGTATCGATCACCTGCGGATTCGGCACGAAGGAATACAATAAGTTCAACGTTTTTGAATCAAGCGCGATCGTAAGGGCACGATAGAGGGCGATAAAAATCGGCAACTGGATCAAGAGCGGTAAACAAGAAGCAACCGGATTTACTTTTTCGCGCGAATACAGCGCCATAAGTTCGCGCGCCTGTTCTTCTTTCCGATCTTTATATTTTTCTTGTAATTCGGCGATCTTCGGTTGCAACTCCTGCATCGCTCGTTGCTGCTTGATCTGCTTGACCGTGAACGGATAGAGAATCACTTTGACGATCAGGGTCAGCAAAATAATCGCGATCCCAATATCGTGCCCCGGAATGACATTATACAAGAAGACCAACAAGTTGAGGATCGGTTGTAAGAAGATGGTATTGAAGAGAGAGGACATAGGAAAGTACCAAAGTATACAGCAAGTCTACGAAGCGATTGCTTCCTCACTCGCCTTTACTTCCGAGGTCTCAGGAGAGACTTCTGCGACAGTTCCCTCTTCTGCGACGACAGGCTGAGAAGCTTCTGCCTGTAACTCGCCTAATTCAGAATCAGCGACAACACGCCCACCTTGCTCACTAATCGTAATCTTCCAACCGGTTAATTTGGCCGCAAGACGAACGTTCTGACCGCCTTTCCCGATGGCGAGCGAAAGCTGATCTGGCTTCACTTGGACAATCGCCAAACGCTCGGCATCACGAAGCTCAACCGATTCGACTTTTGCCGGAGAAAGAGCTGCCGCGATAAACGCATCTGCGCGCTCGTCCCATTGAATGATGTCGACTTTTTCACCGCCTAATTCACGAATAATGGTCTGAATACGCGTCCCACGTTGACCGATACAAGATCCAATCGGATCGATCGCATCATCAGTGGTGGTGACCGCAACCTTGGTACGACTCCCTGGTTCACGGGCGATTTCTTTCATTTCGACGACCCCGCTCGCAATTTCAGGAATTTCTTGCTGAAACATCGCAACCACAACCCCTGGAGTCGTTCGAGACAGGCGAATTTCTGGACCGCGACTGGTGAGTGAGACTTCACGCAACAAGGCTTTAATGCGCGTCCCTGGATAATAGCGTTCAGATTCAATCTGATCTTCTGGAAGAAGGACACCCGTGGCTCGACCAAGATCGATCAACACCACCCGGCCCTCACGACGCTGGACCGTCACATTCATGAGCTCTCCTTCACGTCCTTTAAAATCGGAGTAGATCACGCCCCGTTCTGCTTCACGTAATTTTTGTAAAATAACCTGCTTCGCCGTCTGAGCCGCCATGCGACCAAACGCTGCCGGAACCGTAAGTTCAACGCGGAGCTCCTCGCCAATCTGTGCATCCGGTTTGATATCACGGGCATCCGAAAGCATCACCATGAGCTTAGGATTGAATTTAAATTCATCAGAATCCGGCGTGACTTCTGGAGCGTTCAGAGGCATGTGCTCTATCGGCTTCCCATCTTCGCGACGCTTGGGCGTATGAGCGGCATCAAAACGCTCATAATAGTCGGCATCTAAATCCATGTCTTCGACGACATTTTTGACATCGTACACACGAATACCAGAGGTTTGACCATCGTATTTTTCCGGGTCAAACGCCACCTTGATGTTCTGATTTTTATTCCCAAAATCCTTGCGATAGGCCGCGGAAAGGGCGGTCTCAACGGTTTCAAGGACAGACTCGTAAGAAATGTTCTTTTCTTCAGCAATTTGCTTCATTGCAAGAGAAATCGGACTAGCCATATTCAATTGTGGGGAAAAAAGTAAATAGTGACCTACGAAATCGACCCGTTCTACCAGAACGAGTCGATACGGAAACAGTATGAGGGAAACCCGCAAGGGAGTCAAACCGGAGTCTTATACAATACAAGACTGATCGTAGCCGATTTAGCCAATCTTTGCTACCCTTTTTTTATGCACATCACTTCGGCCACCTTTATTAAAAGCTGCCCTGATATCCAGACCCTCCCAGAAGACCAAAAAGTCCAAATTGCCTGCCTCGGCCGCTCCAATGTCGGAAAATCAAGCCTCATTAACAGCCTGACCAAAAGTCGCGGTCTAAGCCATGTCAGCAGCACCCCTGGTCGAACCGCTTTCTTGAATGTCTTTTTGATCAATAAAGATTGGTACCTCATTGACCTCCCGGGCTATGGGTATGCGAAACGCTCAAAAGAAGAACGAGAACTCCTTGAAAGCCGGATTTTCGAATACTTACGATATCATCCAACCCTCGCGCTCGTGATCATCGATAGCAATGTCGGCGCGACCGATCTCGATCTAGAACTCATTTCCTTTCTGAACAGCGAAGAAGTACCTTATATTATCATCGCAAATAAAATTGATAAGCAATCTGGAAACCAGCGCGCGAATACGATGCGACATTTGAAACAACAATTTCCTGATGTGCGCATTCTTCTCCACAGCGTTAAAACCGAAGAAGGCCGCACAGCCATTCTTGAAACGATTGCAGAAGCAGTAAAAGTCGCCAAAAAGAATCCTGCTCCCAAAAAAACGTTACTCACTTCCTAATCCCTGAGCTCTCCATCATACACGCTCTATGTCTCAAGAACTCACTCTCTTTATCAAAGAAGGATTGACTCGTGGACTCTCTCGAGAGGAATTAAAAGTGGCGCTTCAAACGGCAAAGTGGCAAGACGAAGAAATCGAGGCCGCCTTTGCACGCTATGCCATCAGCGATTTTCCAATTCCGGTGCCTGCCCCCAAAGCTTCTCTTTCGGCTCGTGAAGCGTTCACTTACCTCGTGTTGTTTGTCACATTGTATCTCACCGCGTTTAGCGTGGGGACGCTCTGGTTTAGTTTTGTAAATCAGTGGTTCCCCGATCAACTCTTTTATAATAACGATCCATATAACACGGGCGGCATTCGTGAGGCCTGCGCCACCCTCTTGATTACCGCGCCGCTCTTCTTTGGTTTGTCGTGGCGTTTGCGACGGAGACTTGCGCATCACCCGGATGAACGCCAGTCAGGAGTTCGTAAATGGCTCACATATCTCACCCTCTTTGTTGCTGCGAGCGTCATCATTGGCACGCTGATCGGCCTCGTATACAACGTCCTCTCCGGAGAACTCACGTGGCGTTTCACCATCAAAGCTCTGACAGTGCTCATGATCACGGGCCTTGGGTTCGGCTACTATCTGTGGGACCTTCGCCAAGACGAAACAGCTCTTACGAAAGAAACACGAACACGGATGCGTCTTTTCGCCGGATTCATCCTTCTCCTGACACTCGGAACGCTCGTCGGCGGACTTATCTTGTCCGGCTCACCCACACAAGAACGCCTGCGCCGCCTCGATGAACAACGCGAGCAAGCCCTCGATCAGCTCACCTACGCCATCGATAACCACTATGCGAATGTCGGTTTTCTGCCAACAAGTCAGGATCAATTATTTGCTTCGAGTCACAGCAGCCTGTTGGAAGCTCCCGGTCTCATGACCCGACTTCCTGATTTTTCCTACGCCCTGACCGCGACAACCAGTTACCGTCTCTGCACCTCATTTAACCTCCTCAATGATCCGACGGCATTGCCCGGACAAGATCCTTCAATCACGCCCGTCAAACCTTCGTCCGCAAACGTTCGTCTACACAGCGCCGGCATCAATTGCTTCCCTCTAGACGTTCGCCGTCAGCCGCGCTAAGACATATCCTTAATTATGATGTCTTCTGAATACTTCAATCTCAATCTCAGCACCCATCAACTGACCGAGGTCTACCGTGCCCTACTGTCCCGGTTCGTGGTTGAAGATACCCTCAGACGCGAGCAAGGCCTTGAACCGATTGAATATCCTAAACTGCTAGAACATCTCGAACAGCTCTTACGCATCGACCCCGAAAAAGCCCACCAAACCTTCCATCACGAAGAAGATGAGCTCTGGGAATACAGCTGGTATACCTTTACCGATGAGTGGGCTTGGTTCCGTGCCAAACAAGACGCCCTCAAAGAACTCGGCGCCAAAGCCGCGCGCACACCCAGTAAAACATTAGAAGCCAAAATCGAATCCATCTACGAAGAGCGCTTCGACAGCTACGCCGCCGAAGTTAACATGCAAGACAGTGACGAGAACGACAAACGCACCACCCGCCGCAGCAGGATGAAGAAGAAATAAAAAAATTTTGGTATACTACTCCCATGAGTCGTTCTTTGAGAAAGCGGGCACATGTCATTGGGGTGAGTATGGGATACGGCCATGAACGTGCCGCCTTCGGACTGGCGGATCTTTGTCGTAATGACATTATTATCGCGAATGACTATCCCGGGATTCCGAAAGAGGATAAAAAACTCTGG
>CAYHTN010000004.1:0-32156 GCA_964359565.1 uncultured Gammaproteobacteria bacterium | reverse complement strand
CCCAACCAGCGCCGCCCGAGCCCAGCAATGAAGGCTGCGTTGAAGATCCATAGACTACTGTCTGTCGTGTACTAACACTGCCCTGCCCACCATATCCGCCATGGGCACCTCCTCCCCATGTATGAATACCATATCCGGACGTGGAGATCGTACACACGCCGGTTGACGTATGCGGACCGTATCCCCCTTGCGATCCCGTATTTCCCTGACAGCCTTTTGCATTTGCATTAATACTTCCACTTGCATTGACCGTCAGATTTCTTGCCGTGATCTGAATACCGCTTGGATCTGTCATGACATGTGAGATTGACCCACTCACCACTACATCATCCGTACTCCCCAAAACCATGGCGCTTGAACTACCCATGGTCATCGTCACGCCACTATTTACGGTGACGGTACCGGCACCCTGCAGGTCTGTCGTCCCAACCCATGTCGTGCTTACATTTCCATTTATTTCGATGTTATCACAGGCTCCACCTCCTAATCCGGTATCCACCCAAGACTGTGTCACCACCGTATCTGTCGTAATAGAGCACGTAACAGCAGAGACGTGGGGAACGAGTACAAAACCCGCGAGGATAAACAAAAGACCGAGGAACAGTTTTTTCATGAGGACAGGATACCAAAAAAAGCTCGTCTCGTAAAAAGTACTTAAGTACAGCTACCACGTCTTAAAGATGCTTTATCTCCCTTCCTTAGATGCGCCACCCATTTTACCTGCCGGAGAAGCGAGCGGGAGTGAATTTACCGACTCTTCGACAATCTGTTGCGCAATTTTAATACGGAAGAGCGTTTGCGCCGCTCGCGCCTGGATGTTGGTTAGTAATTCTTGAAACAGCTGATACGCTTCACGTTTATACTCTACCAGAGGATCACGCTGCCCATACGCTTGCAAGTTCACCCCACGACGAAGATGCTCCATCGTTTCTAAATGTTGGATCCACAGATCATCGGTTGAACGTAAGAGCACAAAGCGTTCGATCTCTCCCATACTGACGTCATTTCCAACTTCCGCCTCGAGCTTCTCGTAGCGAGCGTACACCGCTTTGGTGAGGGCATCGATAATTTCTGTGCGTTTGACAGCAAGATGTTCCCCTTCTTCGCCGCCATCACGATGCTCTGGCCAAACTGAGGAAATATCTGGTTCTTCGCCGGTAAGAAGCTGAAATGACTCGAGTAATTTTGTCTTTTCCCATTGCTCGGTCGATTCTGCGGCCGTATGAAAGGCGACGATACGTTCGACTTCTTTTTCTAACGTCTCTATCGCCATGGCACGCAATGGTCGCACTCCTTCTGTTGCAGCCTGTTCGCCACGATCGAGAATATCTCGACGTTTGCGGTAGATCGTCTGGCGATGCTTGTTCAAGACATCATCGTATTCCAACACGTGCTTACGAATATCAAAGTTATGCCCCTCTACTTTTTGCTGAGCCGCCTCGATCATCTTGGTGAGAATACTATTTTCAATCGCCTCATCATCAGGGACATGCAGTCGTTCCATCATCTTACGCATGCGATCAGAGCCAAAGATACGCATGAGATCATCTTCGGTAGAGATGAAGAATTGAGTCGCTCCTGAATCACCCTGACGTCCGGCACGCCCTCGAAGCTGGTTATCGATACGACGCGATTCATGGCGTTCCGTTCCAATGACATAGAGACCACCCGCCTCACGGACCGCATCTCCTTCTTTCACATCAGGTGGGTTTCCTCCCAAAATAATATCGACGCCACGACCAGCCATATTCGTCGCAACCGTGACCGCCCCTTTGCGACCAGCTTGAGCAATAATTTCGGCTTCACGTTCGTGGTTCTTCGCATTCAAGACGTTGTGAGGGATACCTTCTTGTTTCAGGAGCTCACTTAAGAACTCATTTTTTTGAATACTGACGGTCCCGATCAAAACCGGTTGTCCTTTCGCATGACGTTCTTTTACTTCACGCGCGAGCGCTTGAAATTTACCCAGTTCGGTTTTAAATAATCGATCTGAGAGGTCGGTACGACGATTGATTTTATTGGTAGGAATCGAGAGAACATCGAGCTTGTAAATCTTAAAAAACTCTTCGGCTTCGGTGAGTGCCGTTCCGGTCATCCCTGAAAGTTTTTCGTATAAACGGAAGTAGTTTTGAAAGGTAATCGTCGCCATGGTAACAGATTCACGTTGAATCTGGACTCGTTCTTTAGCTTCGATGGCTTGATGAAGTCCTTCGGAATAGCGGCGTCCTTGCATCAAACGACCGGTGAATTCATCGACGATGATCACTTCACCATCCTTCACCACATAATCACGATCGCGTTTAAAGAGCGCTTGTGCTTTCAAGGCCTGTTCCATGTGATGGACAAGACGCGTACCACCTTCATAGAGATTCTCGACCCCCAACGTACGCTCCACTTTCGCAATCCCCGCCTCAGTCAGGGTCGATGCTTTAAGCTTTTCATCGACTTGATAATCTTCTTTTTCAATCAGCTTTCCGGAAATCTCTGCAAAACGATAGTATAAGTCCTCCGGATCTTGTGATGGGGCGGAGATAATGAGCGGCGTACGCGCTTCGTCGATTAAGATCGAGTCAACTTCGTCGACGATGGCAAAGTTCAATCCACGCTGGACCAATTGATCCTTCGTCGTGGCCATGTTGTCACGCAAGTAATCAAATCCAAATTCGTTGTTGGTCCCGTAGGTGATATCCGCCGCATAGGCTTCGCGACGAGAGACCGGACGAAGATAATCCATATCGACACGGAACGAGCCAACGACATCACGCGCCTCATCATGGGTAGGCTCGTGCTTGAAAGCAGGATCGTACACAAAACTCGCCGCATGCTGAATACACGAAACAGACAATCCCAAGGCGTAGTGGATTTGACCCATCCAAACGGCATCACGGCGAGATAAATAATCGTTTACCGTCACGACATGCACCCCTTTTTCAGTCAACGCGTTTAGGTAGGCAGCCGAAGTTGCCACCAATGTCTTCCCTTCTCCTGTACGCATTTCGGCAATCATCCCCTGATGAAGAACCAGACCTCCAATCAATTGGACATCATAATGACGTAATTTCGCCGTACGACGAGCCGCTTCACGTACGCAGGCAAAGGCCTCTGGCAAGAGATCGTTCAGTGTCTCACCGGCCTTTAATCGGGTACGAAACTCGGCGGTTTTTCCTTTTAATCCCTCATCTGAAAGAGCCTCCATGGTTGGCTCAAGAACCGTGGCTTTATCAATAACCGCCTGAAGCTTTTTGATTTCCTTCACATTCGGATCGCCGAAGATCTTGTGGAGAATTGACATAGATGGACTGATGGTACCGACTTCCCCCCCTCTCGTCCATATGGGGGTTGGTTCGTGGAGAAAGTGGCACGTGAACCAAAAAGGCACATGGTTAGGGCCCTTTAAACTCAAAATAAGCGCCGATCTATTCTTCCTGGACGCCCTTCCCTTGAGACCGCTCTCGAATACGGTCTTTCCGCTCTGCTAATTCGAGGCGAAGATGATCTTTCACCTTATCAATCGCCTTATAAAGATCCTCTTCTTCTTTTTCAAGACGAAGGACATCTCCTTGAACCGCGGCAACGACTTTGCAGAAAAAAATATCTCCTTTTTGATGGTGATTCGATGTCATGCCCACTTCGACATCGAGGTGCTCTAGACGCTCTTCGTATCTGGCAAGCAATGTCATCTTTTCTTCGATATATGCCGTAATCGCCGGAGTCAGTTCAATGCCTCGATGCGTGATATTGATCGTCATATGCCCTAAAGTGAAAAGTTAGCCTACCCTCTTTAGCCTACCCTCTTAAGATATCGCTCTGGCCGGAGGGCTTCAAGCCCCCTTGTCAAAGGCCTACGCTAGAAGCCAACGTACTGTACCTCCTCATGCAATTCGATCCCAAAATCGTCACGAACCTTACGTTTCACCAGCGAAATAAGCGCGATCACATCTTGAGCTCGGGCCTGACCTTTATTGATCATAAAGTTCCCGTGCTTTTGACTGACTTCGACATCCCCGACTCGCTGACCCAAAAGCCCGGCTTGATCAACCAACCACCCCGCACCCAGGGATTTACGCTCACGCATCGTGGCAGGCACGTCTGCTTCGCGTAACAAGAGTTCGATCTCAGATTCATTCGTATATTCAACGTTCTTAAACGCACAGCCCGCACTCGATTGATCAAGAGGTTGTTTTTCTTTTCGTTCTTTCATGATCGATTCCATCTTAGCACGACTCTGGGCTGGATCTGGAGAGAACGCGAGCTCCATCTCACAGCCAAAGATCACGTGACGTTCTCGTTTAAAAAGACTTTCTCGATAGGCGAAGGCACAGACGTCCTGTGACAAACGGACACGTTCTTTGCGAGCCACATGATACACATCAACAGAGACGACACGGTCTTTCATTTCACCCCCATAGCAACCAGCGTTCCCATAGAGCGCTCCCCCAACCGTACCTGGCACACCGATCGCCCACTCAAAGCCCGTAAGACCTACCTCAACCGTTTTACGGGCGAGGAGACCGGTAATGAGGCCTGTTTCCGCATACACGTGAGTCCCTTCGATATGGAAAGCGCGGTTCGCCATTTGGATAATAAGACCTACGTAGCCTTCATCAGCCACTAACAGATTTGAACCACCGCCATAGACGACCCACGGGATGGCTACGGCTTCAAGATATTGAATCAACGTGATAATACGCGTTGGATCAGAGAGAACGACATACAAACGCGCACTCCCACCGACACGAAAACTCGTATGCCGAGCCATCGGTTCGTTTTCGGTGATTTCGGGGAAGGCCGCTCGGAGAGCGCTGACTTGATCCGTAGACAATGGATTCATAATTAAATAATCTCATTCGCAATCGTATAAATCGACCCTGCTCCCATCACAATAATAACATCTCCAGATTGTTTGATTTCTTTTAGTAGTTGTTTCGCCATCTTTGCGTCTTTCGCGAATTGGACGATACGTTTTACTCCCCGATCCGCATCGTGATGACGAATGGCGTCACAGAGGTCCTGAGACGAAATACGCTCATCTTCCGTCTGATCACGTCCGGCGACATCATAGATCTCGACCAACATAAGCTCATCGGCGAGATCAAATGATGGAACGAATTCTAAGAACAAATGTTTGGTCCGGTTGCGATGGTGCGGTTGAAAACAAAGGACAAGACGACGATTGGGATAAAATTCTTTGACGGCTTCAAGGGTCTTTATGACTGCCGTCGGATGATGGCCGTAGTCCGAAAAGACAGTAATACCTTCGCGCTCATCGATCTTTTCGAGGCGACGCCAGATCCCCTTAAAGCCTGCCAAAGCCGCAAGGGTTTTTTCTGACGAGAGATTGAGCACCTCGCGTGCGGCACAACACATGACCGCATTCATGGCGTTCATCGCTCCAGGAATAGTGAGAATGACCTCAATATTTTCTCGTAATTCGGTTGAGCTTACGTGAATAGCTTGCTGACCTGATGTCACGCGACGAGAAGTGATGAGAATATTTACATCATTGGTCGTACCTACTGTTTTTATTTTAATATTGCGTACATAGAGGTTCTCCTGTTCAGTCTCGATCAATGTACGCACCTGCGTATCATCCATATTTGCAATCACCGTTCCCCCATCAATGACGCGCGTGAGCAACTGATGATACGCGTCTATCATCGCTTCAATTGTTGGATAGATATCGAAATGATCCCCTTCAATGTTGTTTATCACGAGAACGGTTGGGGTGTACGACAAAAAATGACGATCGAATTCATCCCCTTCTGCAATCAACCATTCAGATGAGCCGATCTCAACATTCCCCTCTTTCAGCTGTGGAACCTGTGTTCCGACAACAACCGTCGGTGCAAGACCACACGCTTTGGCCATCACCCCCATCATCGCGGTCGTCGTACTCTTTCCATGCGTGCCAGTAATGACAATCTGTTTCATCCCTTCTCCAAGTAAACCCAGAAATTGATGGCTATTAAACTCTGGTAGTCCGCGACGTATCCCTTCAAGACGTTCAGCATTTGAAGGTGCGGCTGCGGATGAAAAAACAATCACCTGTGCTTCTGCGGGAATATGTTCTGGAGCGTGGCCAATCTTTACGACAGCTCCGCGACCAAGTAATTCTTTGATTTGTTCGTTTTCGATAAGATCAGATCCCGAAACAGAAACACCCTGCGCCAGCAGCAGTTTTGCGATACCGGAAACATGGATCCCTCCAATACCGATGAGGTGAACGTGAGAATAACGACAGTTCATGGACGTAGCCTAGAAGTGGATCAACGATCCGTCAAAATCTTAAACGTCTGCTCCGCCGTTTTATCCCACGAAAAACGTGAGGCCCAATCACGACCGCCGGCGCGAAGCGCTTGGCCAAGCTCCTGATTCTGAACAATTTGCGTCATCAGATGCGTTAAGCTTTCGGCATCATTTGGGTCAAACCAGAGGGCATGATCTGTGCCAACGATCTCAGGTAAAGAAGCAACCCGTGAACAAAGCACGGGACAGCCACACAGCATTGCTTCGAGCGGCGTAAATCCAAACCCTTCGTACCACGCTGGGTGAATCAACGCCGTCGCCGACGAGAGCAGCGCGATCTTCTGCTCTTCGCTCACGTATCCTGTCACGTGAATCTGATGCCGGACGGGACTCCGCGCTAGGGCACGACCAATGTCGTCGTAGTGCTGACCTTGGATACCCGCGAGCACAAGCTGATACGGATCACCGAGGCCTTGATCGGTTTTGTAGCGATGAAAGGCTTCAATCAGTAATAATGTATTCTTCTTTGCTTCGAGCCGACCAACATAGAGAAAGAAGGGGGTTGGAATCTTAAGCGATTCAAGAACGGGTCTCGTTTGCTCAGATGACAGGGGTCGATAACGAATAGGGTCAACGCCCAGAGGGGTTACAGAGATTTTCTCTGGATCAGCGTCACAAAAATGGATGAGTTCTTGTCGAGAGTATTCAGAAACCGTAATCACCCGAGAAGCGCGTTTCACCATATCCTGCGTCGACCAACGCTGATAGCGATTTTGCATCGGCGTATAAAGCGCGGGATGGCGATAGAAACCAACATCATGAACCGTGACGACGGTCTTGGTAGGCAAAATACGCGGCAGAACATGAACGGGGATAAATAAAACAGTGGGAGGGCGTCGCCATATTTCGTAACTCAAGCGCGCCTGCGTCCACGCATACGTTGGGGGCCAGGCTAAAAAACGCTCATGCCAGTTCGTAGGTCCGTGCTTAAGATCCTCATCCAATCTTCGATCGGTATACAGATCCCAGTCATGATTGATTGCCTCTTCTAGCTTCTGAAGATGCTGGATCAAATGATGGGCATACCATTCAACCCCGGTCTTTTTCAGACGATTTGCTCGTGATGCATCAATGCCAATCAACATACTCCGTATCATAGCGACCGCTCCATAAAAAAAGAAGCGTCACGATCGAAGAGAGATCGAGACGACGTGTTAGAAAGACCAGCGGCTCACGAGTCGCTCCCAGAGTCCCGTGATCAGGATATTCCGGGATTGCGCCGGCGTCGCCGACCGAGACAGGAAGTCACCGTGTCGACGCCAGATGTGGTCCAAGCGCCGTCGTCTGGGATCCGAGCTTCGAGCGTAGAAGCCGTGGGACCACCACGAGTCACCCTCGAACGCGGTCGTAATTTCGTACCACGGTCCCAGGCCGATCCGCCGCTCGGGATCGATCAGTCGCTCGAGGAGTTCGTGCTCCTCGAGAGAGCGATGGTCGCCAAGGACGATCGTGGCCGTCAGCATGGGGAATCGATCCCCAGGGTTGCGGCGGGCCAGAAAGAGGCCGAACGTGCCGACTGGAACGTGGCTGAAACAGCCATTCGCCTCCCACTCCGGAAACACGTATGCCAGACCATCTCGAACGACGCGAAAGCCCTGAGAAGTTTCGCTCTCATCAGCCTCATACGTCCTAGGAACGGACTGGAACGGCCTTCCGTTGATACCCAGCTTCTGCAGCTGGGCCAGAACGCTCTCATACGTGCTCTTTGCACGCTCTGAGGTTTCTACCGCTACACGTGCCACTCGAACCTCCTTATTTGTGATCTAAAAAAGACCTTGTGCACACAGGTATGTATCAAAATATGCCCAGATCGTCAACGGATCTAGGAGGAAAAGACGCTGCGCTTATAGGCTTCTAAATTCTCAAGAGCGATTCCCGTTCCTTTGGCCACGCACAATTGTGGATTATCGGCGACGAACGTCGGGACTCCAGTAGCTTCGGCAAACAGACGATCAAGATTACGAAGCTGAGAGGATCCTCCTGAGAGAACCATGCCTTTTTGCATGACATCGGCAGAAAGTTCTGGAGGTGTCCCGCGTAATACTTCCTTGATTGCTTCGACGATGCCTTGTAACTCATGCTGGATGGCGTCGGTGACATCGTCACTCGTGACGGTAATCAAACGAGGCAAACCACTCACCATATCACGGCCTTTTACTTCCATTTCCATCTTTTCTTCTAGATAGAGGGCTGAGCCAATACGTATTTTAATATCTTCGGAGGTTCGCTCACCTACCGCCAAGCTATATTTGCGACGTACATGCTCTTGAATCGCCCCATCTAATTTATTGCCACCGATGCGGACCGATGCCGATGAAACGATCCCGCCGAGAGAAATGACTGCAATTTCAGACGTCCCACCACCAATATCAATAATCATGTGACCCGAAGCAGAACCGATGGGAATATTTGCCCCAATCGCAGCGACCACAGGCTCTTTAATAATATAAGCGGCTTTTGCTCCCGCCGAAAGGGTGGCGTCGATCACGGCGCGACGTTCGGTTGAGGTGATTCCTCCAGGCACCGCCACCATAACCTCTGGACGAAAAAAGCGAACGCCTCCCATCGCTTTATTAATAAAATAACGAAGCATCGCTTCGGTGGTACGATAATCGGCAATGACGCCATCCTTGAGAGGACGCTTAGCGACAACACTATCTGGGGTACGACCAATCATTTCTTTCGCTTCCTTCCCAACCGTGAGAACCTTTTTATCTGCTAAGGAAATCGCAACAACCGAAGGTTCGTTGATGATAATCCCCTTATTTGGAATATAAACTAAGACCGTGGTGGTACCTAGATCGATACCAATTTTCTTACCAAACATAGTTGAAAGAGAGGATCAAAAACGGACATCAAATAGCTGGTCCCGCGTAAGTGACTGTGACACCTGGTAACGTGTATCTCCGAAAAAACGAGGCTCTTCTCCCGGGACCGCCGCTCGTATGTTCTTACCGAATGCGTGATCAAGCGTCAAACGCGTATACGACCCGGGCTGACGCTGAACGAGGAGCTGATAACGCTTTTCGCTCTGGAGCCGCTCGGCGACGGCTGGAGGCAATCGATAGGTAAAGGTAAGGGTACGGATTTCGCCTGGTTCGATCGACCAAAACGCTCCAAAAACCGTCTTCCCAAGATCACGCATGACATCAACCGTACCGGGCACGATTTTCCCTCCAGCTAAGTTACGATCGGTACGCATCGCTCCCGCGCTAGAGATGAGTTCGCTTCCTTCTGGAACATACACCCGCACATAATCTCGATAACGTGTATGCTTCCAACTGTGGGTCCGATTGGTGTTGTGGTATTTCAGAGTGACTGTTCCCGTTGGGCCGCCAGCCGCGCCAAGATCAACCCGGTATTGAATTTCTTTATCCATCACCCCATCGGTTTTAAGGGCGGCCAAATTTGCATCAATCACCCAAAGGTAATCTTGAGGAGTCGCCGCTGTTCTGCCAGTCCAGGCACGCATATCAAGCAAAGCCATCGTCCGTGGATTACGCATGCCAAACAAAACGTCTTTTTCTACCAAGCTCGTGGTCAGCAGATCCAAGAGGTCGCCCCAACGCGATGCGGGCGTAGCCATAAGACGCTCCATAAGAACGTTTCCGACTTGTAACACGATATCTTTACGTCGTTCGACAGGAATCCCCTGCTGATGGAATCCCATCTCGGCATCATATTCAAGCTGATCAAAGAAATTGTCTGCCCCAAATGTTTTTCCTGCTACGGTCACGGGTCCGGTGAATTGGAGCAGGCGCTTAAAGAAATCAGGCTGTAACGCAATCACTCCATCTAGGTGGATTGGGGTCGAAGAAGCGATCAACCCTTTTTCACGTTCATACGTTCGCATGATTTCTTCGGCAGAGGTCGGAAAATCTGGCGACCAGTTACGATCACGGAGAAACCACGCCTGAACGCCAAGCTCACGTCTCAATGGCTCTGGCGGAACATCTTTCCAAAGCGCGCTAATAGGATTATCGATCGCATAGACATCTTCAAATTTAAACTCATTCAAGTGTCCAGCGTCGATGCGAAGGTAACCGATGGTCCCGATGAAGCCGCCGGTCGGACGAAGCTCATCAGAATTCTGAAGGAGAACGATATAATTCTGTTCACGAGTGGTTCCAACCAGAGGCAAGAAGACCTCTAAAAAAGCAATCGCTTGGTCCGTTTGGCGCTTAAGCGTAGGCAGTTCGTCCACAAAGCGCTTCGCGCTAGGGACTAACCGCAGGACCCGCGCATCATGGCCGGTTTCGGCCCAGCTATCGGCCGCGATGGCGAATTCATCACGAGCCACTCGAAGCTCAGGCAACGTCTCTTGCAAGCGAATGAGCAACTCGCGTTTTTCTGCGACCGAAATATCAACAAAACGACGAGTGGGAGCAATATTTGGAGTTAGCGTATTCCGAACTAATCCGACCGCGCGCAGCGCCTGTTGAAACGAAACCGCGGCGTGCAGTACATGACGACCTCCGTCGACGACCTGAGTCCCTGTTCTCGTCAGATCTTGGAGCGTCTGTAAATCGCCTCCAATAAACGGCGCATGCTCCCAGCCATCAAAAAAGGTTAAGCGCGCGCGAACCTCACTGAGAGATTCGGAGGTCTGGCCGAGCTGTTCATAGATCCCGTCGATATCCCCTGCCTGCGCCGAACGTTGAACTTCCCGCAATGACGTCCGCACGACCGAAATGGCGAGACCAATACGGACCACGCCATAGGCGAACCAGGAGAAGACACCGACGATGAAGCAAACGGTGACCCATCCTAAAACGCGCGCCCAAAGAGGCGGGGGATAATGGATACGTTCAGGATGTTCGTATAATTCCGCAGACAAAACACTCGTCGCCGGTGGCTCTTGAGGTGGACTACTCGAAGAGACGGATGCAGGGGTCACAGGCATTGAGGACGGAGAACGCGGACTCGAAGAACCCTCCGGTGCCGGTAATTCCGGGACGCCAGGACAAGTAAGAAAATTCGGGGCGTGTTCGGACATGAAAAAAGGAACGTGAACGATCTTAAGACGGACACCGACCTTGTCTTGATTAAGCTTTGTGAAATCTTGGCGAAGGCTTGCCACGATACTTGCGAAAGTACGTAAGCGCACTTTGAATATGATACCGTGTCAACTTATTGAAAAAGACATCCCAAGGACGACGCGTGCGACTCTGACGACGATGGTAGTGGACAAATGTCGCTACTGGAGTATACGTCACGCGCATCCCCGCTGCCCAGGCCCGACGACATAAATCCGTATCTTCAAAATACATGAAAAACGATTCATCAAATCCGCCAATACGCTCAAGAAGCGAACGACGAATACACATCGCCGAACCTTGAACCCAGTCGACATCTTGCTCTTTGGTTCGGTCCATATCGGTGAGCAAGAAACGGTTCAGCTCTTTCTTCGCCCAAGGCATTTTGCCAAGTGCCGTTCGACGATAGACCGGCGTCGACCAATGATGAAAGGCGTAGCAAGAGTTTTGATCAGTTCGATCGGGATTCAAGGTCCGCGGACCAGAAATGCCGACATCAGGATGTTCATCCATCCAGGCAATCCATTTTTCAACCTCATCCGGAAAAACGGTGAGGTCGGGGTTCATCAGGATGACGTACTCGCCCTTCACCTCTTTCAAAGCCACGTTATTCCCACCACCGAAACCGGTATTTTGATTTTCACGCACTTTAACCCACGAAAAACGCTCCCGGACAAAGGCAGGAACGCCATCGTGAGAATCGTTGTCAACCAAAATATATTCAAACGGGAAGGCCCACTTCGCCGCCTCAACCCCTTCGAGCAGATGGCGAATAAACTCCGGCATTTTATAGTTGACGGTGACGACGCTAACCTTGAGAGGAAGTTCAGACATAATGAAGAGACTAAACGAACCAACGACGCATTTCGGCTATTGATACCTGCTTTTGTCCCTTTTGCATAGTAGCCGGCTTACGACTCCGATGCCAGGCGTACCACGAACGGACTCTGGAAGCGAGTTCTCCCGGGTGGGTTAATAGATAGAACCCTGAGCGCAACATACTCGCGACGATCCAGGGGAGATGTAAAAGTTCTACTGAAATCCAATCATTTTTTTCACGCACAGGCCCCGAGAGGTATATATGTCGACGATGAGACGACTGTTCTCGAAGCTCTGATGGCAAAAACCAGACACAGGCCTCCGGAACCGTTTTCACAACTAAGCCGTATTGATGGGCACGCCAACACAAATCAACGAGTTCTTGCCCTCGTGGCAAAGATTCATCGAGCCAACGTTCTGAGCCTTCGGCCAAGACATCAAGCGCGCTCGCACGAATCACAATACAGGGCTCAGAGATTCCAAAAACCCCTTGAGAGGAATAGGTATTCTTATCTTCTTCCCCGGCAAACGAGAATCGAAGATGCCGATTTTTGCGACATTCGTACCCGACTTCATAAACGGTCCTCGTTAATTGCAACTCCATCGCATCTTGATCCAGCGATGTTTGCGCCTCCGCGAGGAGCATCTTTGGCCCAGCGATTACAAGTGCCGGATCTCGTGCGAATGCTTGTGCAAAGACCTCAAGACAAGCTGGATGAAAAACGGTCTCTGGACGAGTAAGGATAATAAACCGCTCTTGCCATTGCTCACGCGGCCACCGTTGCAGGGCGAAAGCAATGGCTTGATTATGTCCTTTCGCATAACTCGCCTCCCGAAAATTTCGCAAATGAATAACCTCGACCTGAAACATCGGGTCGAGATGACGTTCCTGATCCGAACGATCGACCATCAGAATTTGAAATCCCTTCTCTCGCTGTTCAGCGAGTGATGCTAAAAAATCTGGCCGGTACACGAGAGGGGTACTGGTCACGAGATGAAGAGAAAAAATCTGCGCTTCGTTCATGTCCGTGAAGGAGGAGAGACGATGGTTCGCTTTGGCGAGACGTTGAACCCAAGTGTTTTTCCTAACATCAAACGCGTTTGCGCATCTAACGCGGGTAAAGAACCAAACAAAATAAAAGTGACGGGAAGGAGAGCCCACTGAATCAAGATCAGAAAGTATGCAAACGGTTTCGAAAGATGGTTCGGCGGGGGTGGAAGCAGGGTAAGAGCAAGTGTCGCCGAAGTGAATAGCCCAATCATCGAACAACGCATTAAGAATTGAAGGGTAAAGGGCGTATTTTGAAAAATACTAAAGGCATGAAACGATTCCGGCGCGAGTAGAAACGGCAGGTATCCTAAAATGAAGATCAAGAAGGGAGCAGTTGCCCAGGTATACATCCCTTCGAGCTGCTTAAAGATCCACCAAGCCTTGATCCAAAAGGGCATGTTCGGACGCTCTTTAAATTTTTCCATCATGTACGGAAAATTCTCCGCCCCCCAGGCCCAACGCCGATATTGCTTATAAAGCGCAATCAGCGCCTTCCAGTAATCCCCTGCCATAACCGTATCCATCGAAACAGGAAGATGGATGGGTGTCACACGATACCCACCATCATATTTAATAAGACCTTGTAAAAAAATCCGCGAGTCTTCGGAGACGATGTCTTTTTCCCAATAGCCGACATCGATCAGCATCCGTAAGCTCATGGAATGAGAAGAGAACGTCATCATTCCCTCTGGACGGGAGAGTTCTGTTAAGAGCCAAAAGGTGGTTCCAAACATCGCCACCCGAACAGCCGCTGGGGACTCCCACAAATTATTGTTATACAACGCCACAGGCTGGTAGGAACTGCGCGTTGGCTCAGGCACGGTCAAATAAAGGTATGTTAGACAGGAGAAGTACTGCGGGTGAACGATCGTATCAACATCAAAAGAAGAAACAATAACCTTGTCCGGATCCAATCCCATCGCCTGTAACTTGGGCACGACCTCATGCGCCGCCCAATGGAGGTTTGATCCCTTGCCTTTCACCTCTCCTGGTAAATCAGGTGGATGGATGGTGGTAAAAAAGCGATAAAATTGATGTTCAAAGGCGGGCTGAACTTCCTCGACAATGCGGCGAGCGTTGTCTGGAAAACGCCCCTCACAAGCCATCACCAAAATAGTACGCTTGGCAGGATAGGTTGCATCCAAGATGTGCTGGATGGTGTCACGAGCAATGGCAGGATCTTCTTTGGAAAGAGGGAGAAAGACAAGGTGATAGATGTCTTCATAGCCCGGTAATGTTTCTGCTTCTGCTTGCCAATCTCTCTTCAGAGCGACCCGATAGCGATACCACGAGACGAGAGAAAAAGGGACAAAATAGACAATGCGTAGAAGCCAGTACAAATCGAAAAGAATAATAAAATAGATCATGGCCAAGGGCCACAGATACGACAGGAGCGCACACGCAATCAGCGTCGTCCACACGAGCGCGCCTGGGATAATTTCATAGACTCGTTTCGAGGTCATGCGCGAGGGATGGTAATGTTAGGCTCTTGATCGTAGAGAGGGGCAACATACGTACTGACAGGATAAGTTCGGTCATTCAGGGCACGGAAGAGAAGCGCGGGATCCACAAAGCAGGATGGACCGATAGGAACGAGCGGAAGATGTCGCAATCGAGCGTAGAGATTCGCATAGAGCACCCCAATACGAATCGCCGAGAATGATCCTGGGCCCTCTACCACGCAAACCCCCTGGATCTCTTGAACATGATCCGTATGCAATTGGGCCCAGGTAGTGAGAACGTGATGCGCCCTTCCTTCGATCTCCTGGTATTGCAACCAACCCAAAGGACCGAGCAAACCGAGCACGGTTCGTCCAGAAACATGGGTGTCTAGGCAAAGCCAAGCCATAGTTCGCCTTTTTTACCCCCGTTCGTGCAGACGGTCAACGATGACTTTGCGACGTCCTTCGATGATACTATGCAAAAATCGATCCCCAATTTCTTGGCGATATTTAAATTCTTCAGGGGTGAGCAGTGAAAAATTGATCTCTATCCCGTGCGCCTTTTCAACGCTGGCCAAGATCTCCTTGAGACGGTCCGACGAGATTTGGCCAACTACAAGAAGATCAATAGGAACCGTGGGTTCTCCCACAAATTTACCAAGAAGTGCCAAGTATTTTATCTCTCCTAACTGTAAAATCTGTTGGTCTAACTTTCCATCCAACAAGACCTCTGCCTTCAAGATCAGGGCTGATATTTCTTCCAAAAGCGGAAACTGCTTATTTAATTGATAGTACTTCTTCTTGAGCCCTGGCTGTTTGCGTCCTCCAGGAAGAGGTGGTTCAACGACCGTGACTTCCATTAAAAGACCTAATCGGACCAGATTCGCGATCTCTCGACGGACCGCATTAATTTGGGTATCAACCCGACGGGTGAGCTCACGAACAAAAATCGGCTCATCGCTATTGCGCAAAAATAGGCTGAGTAACTTGACCCTGGTTCTCGAACCAAACAGGTGTTCAAGCATAGATTATCCTTATCGTGACGGATTCGGACCCGGTTGGCAAGCTTGTGAGAGCATACACAGGAGTGGGTTGTGGACCCGTTCGTGAGCACGTATAATACAAACGAAATGCCTGCTGACCCCCATTCATCTGGCCAGACGCAATTCCGTCTTGCAGAGATCGATATCAACCTTAGTCCGAGCGACGAAAAGATCACCGGCTTGTTTCGGATTGACTCTGAGCAACGTGGAAAAAAAGGACCTGTGCTCGTCATCCTCGCTGAGATCGCATCAACCTTATATGTCTACGAGCAGCTCTTAGATACGCTTGAGCAAGCCGCCGAACAGACACGTCATCTTCTTGCGGCCGTTGATACCGATTCCATCGTCCGCTTCGAAAAGATCACCCAGAAATTAAATGAGGCGATTGCAAACTTTGTCGCCAATGAACCAACTCCCATTATTTGGAATCGCGTCAACTTATTCGTGATGGAGTTTTCCGAGCACGTCCTTTGCCTTACCGGAATCGGGCGGATGTCAAGTATCTTTTTACAAAAACAAAAAGATGGCCGCATGCGCGCGTTTGATCTTTTCAATTCACTTGAACAACCGGCCGAAATTAATGCCGAGAAACCGTTCTCTTCACTCATCTGTGGGGACATGCATCCGGGCGATATCCTCTTTGCCGGGACTTTAAATTTCGAACGTCTCCGACAAGAACTTCAGATCAAAGAACGTCTGCAGACCCTTCCTCCGGTAAGCGCCTGTTTAGAGATCCAACAAGACCTCGAACGTCGAGGTATTCCCGATCAATTTTGCGGTCTCGTGGTTACCAATACGCTTGTCTCTGCTCCTGTCGGCATTCCCGTCATTGAAGCCGAACCCATCATAGACCCTCACGAATCAACCGATTCTGTTCAAAAACTGCATGCAGAGGCCTTAAAAACAGAATCAATCCTCTCCCCCACGGTCACCCCACTGCAAGATCTACCAAGACCAGTCCAAGCTTGGAAAGATCGCTTCTTGCGTACACGTGAACTCATACAAATAAAAATAGCCTCCCTTCGTGCGCCGCAACGATCAAATCCCGTTACGCGTGACCCGATGACGCTCTCAAGTCTCCGTGGTATGAGTGCTGGCCACGGCTCTCTTTTCACAGACGAACGCAAAAAAAAGATCGGCGCCTTCGCGATCGTCACGTTACTCGTGATCGGTGGCGGCATGTGGCTCTACCATGCTCGTCAGTTTGCCGCTGAACAAGATCTTTGGAATACCACCTTAAACCAAGCGATTGATCGCAAGAACCGTGCCGAAGGCGATCTCGTTTATAATAATGAGGATCGAGCCCGACGCCTCTTGAAAGAAGCAAGCGACCTCGTCGCCTCTCTTGATGAAAATACAACCGATCGAAAGACCGCGAAAGAAAAATTCGTAAAAGATTTAAAGGAGGTACAAAATAAACTGAAGCGTGAAGTACGCATCGACCAACCAACCGAAGTCTTCACTTCTGCTACGAGCGGAGAAGGTCTACGCACGCTCTCGATCGCAAATGACAATCTTGTCTCCGTAGATCCTGCGAATAATACGCTCGTACTCGTTTCTCCAACTACAAAAGCCAGTAAAACACTGGCGCTTCCAGCCGAAAGTCCTCGGGTATTGAGTGCCACGGTCAATGGCGCGAACGTCATCCTCCTCACCGAAGAACGTCTTGCTCTCTTGGCAGAACCTGCAAAAGAAAAAGTTGGGATCATCTCCTTCACCTTTACCAATGCCTCGAGCGTGAAGGCCGTACAAGCCTACAACGGACGTCTTTACCTTCTGGACCCTGCCAAAAACATGATCTGGCGCTACTCTGCCAGTGGCAATAGCTATGGCCAAGAACGTGGCTATCTGAAACAAACCGACCCTGCGCTTGCTGAAGGGACGTCACTCACGATCGATTCGAATATCTACGTCGGTCTCGCCAACGGACAAATAAAACGCTATCTTTCGGGTGAAGAATCCCCTTGGAGCGTGCGCAATGTCGATCCTGCGCTCGCGAACATCCAAGCGATGTGGGCCCATGCCGATTCCGATCGGATTGTAATCCTAGATCGCAGTGGAAAACGCGTTCTCGTCGTAACAAAAGATGGTACGCTCCTGACCCAATTCACATCAGAGCGATTCAACGACCTCCGCGATGTGACGGTTGATCCTAAAACAAAAAAGATTTACGTCGTGAATGGCTCAAGCATCTTCCAGCTCGATCTCCCCTAGTTCACGAAACGAGCAATAAAAAAATCCCCTTTCACGTACGTGTGGGGGATTTTTTTCGACCAGCTTATTTCAAGTTGACCTTGGCACCAGCATCTTCGAGCTTCTTCTTCATGTCTTCGGCTTCGGCCTTGGAGACACCTTCCTTGATCACCTTTGGAGCGGCGTCAACGAGATCCTTGGCTTCCTTCAAACCGAGACCTGTAATTTCACGAACGGCCTTAATCGCACCGATCTTGTTCGCACCAGCCTCAGCAAGTTCGACATTGAACGAAGACTTTTCTTCGACCGCGGCGGCACCAGCGGCGGCAGCAACGACCGGAGCGGCGGCGGAGACACCCCACTTGCCTTCAAGGAGTTTCACCACTTCGGCAATTTCAAGAACCGTCAATTTTTCGAGGGAGGCAACGAGAGATTGAAACTTCTCTGGGACCTCAACGTTCTGATTTTCCATAGAGATAAATAGGAGAATGGATAGAGGGAGAACTAGACGGCCGCTGGGGCTTCGGCAGGAACCGCTGCAACAGGAGCGGATTCAGCGACTGGGGCTTCCGGAGCGGAGGCTCCGGAACCACCTTCAGACTGTTCGCGTTTGGCGTTCAAGAGACGAACAAAGGCAGAGGAGGGACCATTCAAAACGCTGAGCAATTGACCCAAGAGCTGTTGCTTGCTCGGCAATTTCGAGAGCGTCATGACATAGGCCTGATCAACGACTTTTCCGTCGAAGATTCCGCTCACGAGCTTGATAGAGGCATCTTTACCGGCGTCACCGATGATTTTGGCGCTCACCATTTCGTCTTCGCGAGCAAAAGCGGCACCCAACATCCCTGGCAACCCTTTGACGTTGAGCTCAATGCCGGCTTCCTTAGCAGCGATGCGAAGTAAAGTCTTCTTGGAGACGATATACTCGACACCGGCGCCGCGAAGCTCCTTGCGAAGATTCGCAACCTTCGCCACGTTCATGCCCTGATAATCGGCGAATACGACAGACTTCCCTTCTTTGAACGCCTTTGTCAGTTGTTCGAGGGTTTCTGCCTTTTGTGCACGTGTTTTTGGCATAACTACGACATCCATATTTGGCGCATACCTTTGTCGAGTCCTACGTTTTCTACTCAACGCTATTCCATAGCGCCTCGTAAAAAGCCTCGTCCTCTTCGCGGTCTGCATCCAAATCTGGATGTCTAAACTAATGAATAATGAACCGATCGACCTTTTTTTAGATAAAACAACCGCAGGGCTCGCCTGCGGATGAAAATGGCTCTGTTGAGCTATTTTTCGATCCTCGGCAAGGAGATTTAACCCCTCCGCTCGCGAGCGGAGGGGCCTTGCTGTCTTCGGAGTCTGGGTTGTTTGGGGCTTAGATTAGAGAAAAATAAGAAACTGGTCAAGAGGCCTGCTTTAGGGCTTGAAACTAGCCACGATGCGTAGATCGTTCAGGTTAAAGAGCTGACAGGGCTTTGCCAAAACAACAGTCTGTTTTGGCAGACGAACCACGAGTGTGTCTTGTTCACAGAACGCCGACTCTCGATAGACAAAGGCATCGTAGCTCCCAACACGAAACGAGACGAGGTCTTCCTTTGGAGCAACTTTTTTGAGCGCGGCAAATCGGGTTGGAGCTAAAAATGACATGGTGTATTCACGTATGAGGGTACAGCCGTCACCAACGTGATACGGGCCAAATTCATAGGTGCCGGCGGTTTCCCAATCATACTCGACCAGTGGATAGCCATCGATTTTCCAATCATCGCTATAGGGCAGAAGAAAGGAGGGGCCTTTCGTGAGTGGCCGAACCCGATTCCAGGTCCAACGTGGGTTGGCATTGATACGCTCTTGCAGCGACTGACACCCATCCATTTGAGATTGCGCCCAGGTTTCGAGCGCCGGTCGATCAATGCGCGTAAATACGGCACCGGCTTGCGCTGTTTTTCCAGGGAGGAGCAAAGGGATGCAGAAGATCCCGAGGGCGAGGGTGTGGAGAAGGCGTTTCATAAAAGAAATAAAAGAGGAATATTAGGGCTGAATCGTCGTTCCTACAAACGGACGATTGTTCAAGATATTACGGGTATTATTCAGGTCTGATCCCCGTGCCACGATCACTTTCATCTTCCAACGCGCGGCACACTTGGTCGCAATCGGATCGAACGGGGCACTTGAACCAGGTACCCATTTGTCCCCTACGATCTTCTGAAGCTCCTTCCAGCTCATGTGATCAAATGGAACAGCATCTACATGTTTCTTTGGATCTTTTGAATACACCTTTTCGATATTTGAAAGATTGATAATGAGATTCGCTCCATAGGTACGGGCAAAACGAACGGCGCAATAATCGGATGACCACCCCGGCTTCCAGCCTGTACCAATCAAGACGGGTTCATGCCACGCTTGTTTTCGACGTGGATCTTTCACCATGACCGGATGCGCGACGGAGCGAAAAATAGTGCGCAAAAGATGCCCATTTAAACGACAGGAATGAATACCTAGCCAATCCATATCTTCCGGCTCGAGGGAAACGAGCGCTTGAGCAGCGTTCATATACGCGCGTGCAGTCCAGCCTCCGCCGCCGATGAGAATAAAACGCTGTCCGAGCTCGACCTGCTCCAGCAGCAGTTCATGGAATAACTTTAGGAAAGCGATATCGATGCCCATAGAGGGAACGATCAGCGAACCACCGAGCGAAATGACAATAGGAGAGGGAGATGACATAAAAAGAAAAACGCTGGTTAGCGTTTTTCGATCAATGAAAAGCGGATGAGCGAGGCCGTTACCGGAAGAGTCGGATACTTCATGCGAAAAGCCTAGCAGATACGCTTCTGGAGAGCCAGATCACGAAGACCGGCGTTCGGACAGAAGGCCACTCGTAATCCACGAAACCAGCCAAAATACGATTGCTCCAAAGAAGGCGGCCGTGAAGTTTCGAACCTCGAATCCTGAAACGAGCTTGGAAGCCAACCAGAACATGAGAGCATTAATCACGAGCGTGAAGAGGCCGAGTGTCAGAATATTGATAGGCAATGAGAGGATCAGAAACAGCGGACGGACGAGGGCATTGACGATCCCCAAGACCAAGGCCGCAATGATGGCAACTCCGAAACTACGGACCGAAACGCCCGGAACAAAATAGGCAATCGCCAGTACGGCTAATGCGTTTAAGAGCAAGCGCAAAATAAATGAGAGCATAGAATCTTTAAGAAAAGAGATTAAGAAATTTCTTCGTCTTTTTCGAGACTCGTCGCAGCCCGGATTTCATTGACACGATTCTGAGCCTCTTGAAGGTACCCTTTTAACATGGCCGCGGTTTCCATAGCCGTGGCAAAACGTTTGAGGCCCTCTTCAACGTCCGGTTCTCCCCGTTCGAACCAGGCGGCGGTTTCATCGAGCTCTGCGAATGCTTTACCAAAATCTTTATCCATTTTTTTCTTTGCCATAGAAGAGATCACGTTAGAGGAGTGAGGGCTGTTCGGAAGACGCGTGAATAGTGGCGCCGATTTTTCCATCACGCAACTCAATCGTGATGGAGGAGGTTTTTGCAAGACGAGCACGATCAGCGCACGCGCGGCCTTCAGCATCGTAGATCAGGGCATAACCGCGCTCAAGGACCGCTCGCGGATTATAGGATTCGAGTAAACGTTTGAGGGTCATTAATCGATCGTCTAAACGCGTAAGCCAATCTTGTCCTTCTCGATCAATTCGCGCGATAAGATGTTCTAAGCGCAGATGAAGACCTGACAACCAATGGTCCGCCCGAACGACGACGGCGTCAATTTTCTGACGATAGTAGAGCAGTGATGCTTGAAAGCGCTCAAGAATACGTTGTTCTGCTTGTGCAATTTCGTAGAGAACATCGATTTTATCGGGAACCAATCGACGGGCACAGTCCGTGGGAGTCGAACCACGCACATCTGCTACCTCTTCTGCAAAGGTCAGGTCGCGTTCATGCCCGATCCCAACCAATGTCGGAATCTTACTCCCAAAGAGTGCTCGCACCACTCGCTCATCATTAAAGACCATGAGCTCTTCGAACGAACCTCCGCCACGGGTGAGAATAAGAGCATCGTAGGGATTTTTTGCGTGCTCTTTTTGTGCCCTCGCCACGGCCGTCACGATCTGTGGAGGCGCTTGATCTCCTTGAACGAGGACATGATAAAGGTCGATCTCGAGCCCTGACCAACGTTCGTTGAGAATACGAATAAAATCTCCAAATGCTGCGCTTTCTCGAGAAGCGATAAGGGCAATACGCTTCGGGAAACGTGGCAAAACTCTTTTACGAGCCGGATCAAAAAGTCCTTCGGCTTCTAATTTTTGACGTAAGAACAATAATGCTTTTTGAAGCGCCCCTTCTCCGACGAGTTCAAGACGTTCTGCATTAAGAGAAAATTTTCCATACTTTGGATACAGTCGTGGCCAACCAAAAACGCGGAGGCGCATCCCATCTTGCAACGGGAGACTACATTTTGCTGCCGGCAAGAAGACACTCACGAGCGCTTGATCATCTTTTAAATCAAAGTTCACCCACTGCCCCGCAGAGAGACGATAGCCCGTCACCTCTCCTTCGATCGCGACCTGTTGCGCATCCCAAATGGCTCGGAATGTTTCATTCAGATATTGAACAAATGCGGTCACAGTCATGATGTGCATACCAAAGAGCCTAGCCGAACGTCCTTATCTCGTCGAGCCTATTCTTCTGCTTCATGATGACCATCATCATGAAGCGTATATACGACTGATCCTGCCAGGATTTCTTGTTCAAGGACAGGGTTAGAAATACGAGCCAACGCCTTTAAACGCGCATCTCGTTCTGCGCCTGTGACAATACGAGGTTGGCTTTTTTCGATCGCGAGTGGGATAGGCTCAACTTTAACCGTGTCATCTTCAAACATCAGAGCAAGAGCCAAACCTTGCTGTGTTTCTCGTGACCAATCTTGGTCAAACACAAAGTTTCCAAGAGAATAAGCGACGGGGTGTCGATCGATCTCTTCTAACCCCTGAACCCAATGCGGATGGGCACCTACGACCACATCAATGCCTTGATCGATCAACCAATTGGTGAGTGAAACGACGGTAGGTAACGGACGATCTTGATATTCTGCCCCCCAATGCATGAAGGCAATAATATAATCAACTTGAGGGCGAATAGTCTTTAGAACACTCTCTGCCTGTTTTTGATCAATCGGATTATCCGTATTATTCCAGCCGACAAAAGCGAATGTCTTTCCTTTAATGGTGGTTGTTGCGAGGGCAATCTCGTTGTCTTGAACTTGATGTCCAAAGACGAGGAAGCCTTCGCGTCGTAAGGCGGCCACCGAATCTGCATACCCCTGATAGCCTTGGTCGAGGGCATGATTATTGGCTTGAGAAAAGGCATCGAATCCTTGCTCTTTCAGAACCGCAATCATCTTTGGATCAAATTGAAAGTCGATGGATTTTTCCGGTGGACGGCGGAGCGCGGTGATAGGACCTTCAAGATTGGCAACGGCGTAATCGAAGGACGAGATCCAATCGGTTGGTAAGTGACGAAAAGGATAACTCAGATCTCCGGCCGCCCGACTACGAGCGGCGACATTTCGATCGAGCATCAAGTCTCCGACGAAAAGGAGACGAATAGAGGTAGATGCCGCTTCTCCAGGTGCCGTGATCGGATCTTTTGCTGCAACCGAAACAGAAGACTCGGTACAAGTGACATCAGGTTCTGAAACCTCAGTCGCCGTCGAAGACACCGCTCTCAAAAGAAAGCCAGATGGACCAACGGGATTCCGTGGCAAACGCCACCATGCTCCCATCGCCCACAACGTAAACGCAGCCAGAACGATCGCGAGCAGAATGAGCGCTCGGTCACGCCATGATAACGGGAGACGAGGAGTGGAAGAGGGTTCCATAAACGGGAGACTAAGGCTGAAGGGTGGTGTCTTCTGTTTTTCCTTCGGCAATAATGACCACTTTTTTAATACTCGGAAATTGCATCAATGTACGGCTGATCTGCTCCCGAATGACGCTCACACGACAAGAGCCCGCAATACCATGATCTAATTCTCGGCTGAAGACTGCTGTTGCTACCCCTTCTTTGACTACAAAAGAAAGGAGCTTTGTTCCTTCTGGGATCATACTTAGATCTGAAGGACGTTCAGGAGTAGGACGGAGGAGCAAAAGACGCTGAAGCGATGCCTCTACCGGTAAAGCCGTTTTTGGAATGCGGATGCTCACGGGAGCGAGGGTCTTACAATCATCCCCTGTCTTTGGGGTGGTACCGAACACCGTGATCGCACTTGTTTCGTTACTCACCCGCACCGGGACACGGAGAACGTGCATCGGTTGCCCATCCTTGAGGGAAGTTTCGAAAAGGACGAGCGTCGCGACACCGTTTGCTGCCGTCATCGAATCTGGAGTAAAGGCGCGAATGCTAAAGGCAGCAGGCACACCATCTGGAGCACGCTCTGCCTGGACAACGCCGGAAGCGAGTTCACGATCGTTGCCATTCCCTAGCAACAAACGCCATGACAATCGACCTTCATAGACCAGGGCCGTACCGCTCACCGTCAATGGATTCGAGAGCACGGTATTACGATAGTCGTCAGAGATACAAATAAAATCACCACTATCACAAAGGTTTCCGTCTCGTCTTCCCGGCAGATCTACAAATGGAAGATCTTGCGTGGTCGATCCTGTAGAGACAGCAATCGTTGACTTTCCTTTTCCGTCTGGTTTTTCTGCGGTAGAGGTGGCCGTACCCGCTCCTCCGAGCGATGCAGGCGGGCTTGTAGGATCCGTCGTTTGTCCGATTGGCATCTGCGCCGGTGCCGTCGGCATGGCCTGCCAGATTAAAATCAAAATGGTGGCTAAGACAATCAGTCCCCCTAAAAATGCGAGAGCGCGAACACGAGGTTGCATCATAGAAGAAAGAAAAGGATAAAAATACCTCATTATTATTGTACCCGAGGCACAAGTACTAAGAGAACTGGCTTTCCATTTGGAACATCTCCCCCATTCCAATCACGAGCCACCGACAGTAGATGCGCATATCGATAGGTAAAGTCTGCCCCTAAACGCGTCCCCGGATCATTGGTAATCCAATGACGATTATCAACGTAGCCCTTAATGACCAACATGTGATACGGAGGACCGCCGTTACGAAAGTTCGGATTCTCCAAACGTTTCCCATCCGCCGGTAAAATGACCGGATATCCATTCGCGAGCGCGCGCTTCACTAAGTCCGGCGTCACCGTCGAAGTCACGATCACATCATATCCCCATTTTGCAGTCGCGATCTCTGCCACTTCACGCGCAGTGAGATCAGGCGTCTTTCCACGCGCCTCTTCAAACGCAACGAGATCGAGAATCGCACGGTCTCCTTCGGTAGGCGTAAACGCGCCTTGTTTGCCGCGATAGAAGGCGTCCACCATGAGCATCGATGCCTCTTCGCAAGCCTCCTGATACGGCATAGCCCAATTTTGCTTCGGCGCCTGTGATAAGAATGGAACTGCTAAATTCACTTGTTCTGGCAACGGATCGGTTCCCGCAAAGGGGTCGATACGCCCCGTTGTGGAAGCGGTAGTCGCAGGAGGGAGCGACGGAGGCTTCGTAGGAGTCGGTTTCGTACTCGACACAACAACTTCCGGGACCCGATTTGGGATCGTGGTCGTCGTGAGCGAAGATGGCTGCATGCGAGGCGCATAGGGCTGAGCTGCGGGCAATTCTGGCAACCTCGATGTACGCCACGCTTCACGAATCCTCCCCCTCCCCGCATAGGCTCCTGCTAGGAGAATAAGGAAAAGAACCAGCGCAATCCCTAAGCGATTCTTCATATAGAAACACAGTAGCATAGTCCTGAAATCCGTCGATATAATAGCGGCTTCGCTTACTTTGTCTTTCTCGTTAACAGCCTTCCCTCCTCTGACTCCTCCCTTCCCAAGGGCGGGAGGAGAAGAGAGAGGTGCTACGCACACCATTGTCATGAGATAGAGAGAGATGTCTCTCTGTCCTTCGATAAACTCAGGATGGCGAAGATCCTTCGCTCTGCTCAGGATGACATGGGTGCCAGGATCCTTCCCCTCCTCAGGAAGTCAAAAAATAAACCTTCCTTTTCTCTTTTTGTTTTCTTATTTCTCATTCCGATTCGTCTTCTTCACCCACCGTTCTTTCACCA
The DNA here is from genome assembly GCA_964359565.1 of uncultured Gammaproteobacteria bacterium. Lineage (GTDB taxonomy): Bacteria > Patescibacteriota > Patescibacteriia > 2-12-FULL-60-25 > 2-12-FULL-60-25 > JAGOTP01. The sequence continues at coordinate 6,111 of CAYHTN010000004.1, read as the reverse complement.
CCGAAATCGTCAACGTTGAAATCAAAAATCCTCCCACGGGTACCAGTGATTGAAGCCAAGGATGAGAAGCGTCAATTAAATAGGAGTAAAACAAAACAATAACGTAGGTCAGTAGCGCTATGAGCACTCGACGGGTCCAACTTCCTTCCCACGCCTTATCTAACTCTACGCGTTGATTCCGTTTCTCAATTGCTTCGATACGGATACCTTCCGATTCACTCATAATCATTGTTTTTCCAAAAATACCTTAATCTTTTCCAGAACTAAATCGCAGCCTGGTAATAGTTTATAAGCTTTTGTTTCGTTTGGTTTCAGCCAAGTAAAGCTTTTCCCTTCCCAGTCAAGCGCAATCTTCTCCGTCGTCACATCCACAAGCACCGGATGGACAATCCAGGTCTTTTTGTATTTAGGAGACTCTTGATCAAAGATCTGCCCTAATTGAATCCGCTTAATCTGTCTCTTTTTTATTCCTACCTCTTCTTTTAATTCTTCTTCGACTTTTTCTTTTAAACTTTTCTGATCATCAAGAAAACCTGAGATCCCGTTCCAGTATCCCGGATAAAAAAGCAGATCGATGCTTCTCTGAACAAGAAGCAGCCGACCTTGATATCGCAAAATACAATTAACCACAGGCGCCCAACGCGCCTTACTGAAGTCGATTTGACCCGGTCGAGGAACGAAGGGAGCTTGTGGCATATTGTGCGAGAATGTTCTCTTAAGTATCCCAACGACGGGTTTTGTTCCGCTTTTCCTTGTTACGAAATGCCGTTTTAAGATCAATCTGACAACGATTTGCAATCGTCGCGATATAGACAAAACTTACTCTACCGTCACCGAGATCATTTTGATCTCTTGCGCAGGACGATCGGCGGCATCTGTCTGTACCTTGGCAATATCGTGAGCGATATTCAATCCCTCTGTCACCTTTCCAAAGACGGAATAGTTTGGTGGCAGTGGATTATCTTTCACCATGATAAAAAATTGAGAACCATTGGTGTTTGGACCTGCATTTGCCATGGCGACAACGCCATCGCTATAAGGAGATTTCACTGGATCATCGGAGAATTGGTAGCCTGGGCCACCCATGCCTGTTCCGGTTGGGTCTCCTCCCTGGATCATGAAGCCGTCGATGACGCGATGAAAAATCGTGCCGTTATAGAAACCTCGTTTGGCAAGATAGATAAAGTTAGAGGCAGCACGTGGCCCTTGATCAGGCATGACCTGGATCACGATATCGCCTTTATTCGTTTTAACACGAACCTTTTTATTGACTTCTTCGGCCGGAAGAATGCCTGGAAAACGTAGTTAAGCCGTTTGCATAGAAGGGTCAGGAGATGAGGGAGTAGAAGGAGTGGGGGTTGTGGCTGTTTTATTTGAAGAACCACATCCGGCGCCGAACAGGACAAGACCAAGGACAGCGACCGCGAGTGAGCTTTTTGAAAAAGACATAGTTTTTATAGAGTATCACATTCCCTGCTCCCAGGGGAGCACAATGCCATTCAGGAACGGTGCACGCAAGATATCGACTAAAAGTTCGGGACGCTGCCAAGGTACGGGTACTGTTGTGAGATCAAACCGATCAAGGGTCGTCTGACTACTCAAGTTTTCACCGCGCTCATTACGAATTACAACATGCGAAGGCCGAACATCCAATGGTTGCCAGTAGACGCGGACTTGGACAGCTTGACCTTGTTTTGTCGCAACCAATTCTCGCGCCAGCGCGCGTGCGATCCAGCTCCCCGCATTGGCCGGATGACGAATCTGCCTTCCTATTCCTGTTGCCGTCCCTGGCAAGAGCGAACCGAGCTGATCGATCGAACCACTGCGTCCAGAAGAACCTAAGCGCTTTCCTAAACCGGTCTGATGTTCTTCTCCCGCTAAATTGACATGGATCGTCTGCCCAAGAGCGAGAGGCTGTAAGAGCGAGATGATACGGTCACGGACATCAGTCACGGATACCGTTTCAATATGCGATACGCGCAGTGTGATCGTGATCGCCTTCCCCTGCTCTTCCGCCCAGACTTCGTAGTCGGTGCCAAGCCAAAACCAATCGGGGTTCGCGATCCGTTCATGCTCAACCGCCTGGGCCATCAACCGCGCTTGCGCCACCACCCGCGGAACACGTTCTGGCGTTTCGTTTGTGGCATACCCGAGTGCCGTCCAGACTTCTCGCGTGCGCGGGCTAATCGCCCATCCGGATCCCATGGGCTCAAGAGTGATAAACGGCTCGACTTCTTCCATCACCCCAGACTCGGCTACCACCCGACGGACCACCGCTGCAACATCGAAGTCCGCTTGCGTTGCCAACTCTCCCGCAACGAACAGCGCTCCTTGCGCCCCCATCACCCGAATATCAAGACACGCCGCCGGATCACGGTTCAAATACTCTTGTGCAATCGTTGCCGCTATCAGATCACACAGAAGGTCCGGATGTCCGGGACCACGCACCCGTGCGGACGCCATAAAACGTTACGGCCATGACCTTAACGGGGCTGCACACAGTGTGCAAGATGAGCAAATTACCAACGTCGTCCTAATAAAAAGTAATTGGTAAATGGCTGAGGGTAGCGAATGTAATGGATACCGAACTGGCCTTTGAAGCGGGAAAATCCCTGCCAGGCTTCGGGATCGCCTTGATTCCAGAAGAGATCGAAATCCAGATAGGTGAATCCTTGGCGAATTCCTTCCTGAAACCAATGATCGATCATGCCAACACCGACGGAGCGGTTAAATCCATCCGGATGGGTGAAAGCCGCCAGATGAATACTTTGTTTTACTTCTGGCGCGTCAAGGACGACCAGCCCGGCTAACGCTTTTCCGGTTTTATCATCGCGCATGACCCAAGGATGCATATGAACGCCATGACAACGGGCGCGGCCACGTAACATGTGTAAGAAAATTTCCTGTGGGAACTTCGTTGGCGTTCGCAGGTAGACCTCGATAAACGATTCGATCGATTCTTCGCGAATCGTAAGTCCTTCTTGTTTGAGCCATTGACGCCGATGACGCTGCGCATGCGGGTCCCAAGACTTCCAGTATTCTGCTTCGTTTGGAATCGGTGCCACCCCATGCAACCGTTGGCCGATAGAGACAAGGCTTGGATGCCAGCCCTCGATTTCACGGGTCGTGATCGTAAACGGCTGCCAGACCGCAATACGCGCGGGCTTCACGGTGTGACCTAACGGAGCACGCTCCCCATAAAACCCATCAACTGGAAACAGACCACTATTCCAACGCAAACCCGGCACTCCATCGACTTCGATGTACCAACGATGCCAGCCTCCGCTCCCTTCGCGTAACAAAAATTCCTTGCAGGTACGCAGCGGCTGATATCCTTCTGGTAACGGTGCTCCTAAAATGCCTTTTACAGATTCTGACGTCTGCTCGTCCGTATCTTGTGAAAACCATCCCATAGTTTGTTATTCAGAAAAATCTCCATCATCCAAGGTTGAACTTGGAAGCTTTGTCGGAGCTATTCCGGGCTTCTTCCACACTGTTGGTGTTCGCGCAGACGACGAAGACGTATTTCCAAACGGGTCTCTCTCAATCGTCGGCTCGTCCCAAGAGCTATCCGCGTTCCATTCCCACGGACGTTTCGGAGCCTGTCCAAATCCAAACGACGTTCGTCGTTCGACCAGCTGGACGCGTTCGAATAAGCGCGGCGAAACTTCTTCGATAAACGTACTCGGCTGCAAAAACATGAGCGCATCATAGCCCATCGTCAGCGGGTAGACGAGAAAAAGCTCACGGCGCGCACGCGTCACCGCCACGTAAAAAAGTCGACGCTCTTCTTCCATTCCCCCTTCTTCGGCAAGCGCACGACGATTCGGGAAGGCCGTATCTACGAGATGAATCACGAAGACCGCGTCCCACTCGAGACCCTTCGCCTGATGAATAGTCGAAAGAACCAAGCGCTCTCGCTCGTCTGCGGCCCCCGTTTCACGAGCCGCGACCACGTCATCATACAGCGAGATGTCTGCCAGAAAACGCGAGAGCTCTTGATAGGATTCCGCAAAAGACGCGAGTTGTTCTAAATCTTCTAAACGTTCTTTCCAGTTTGGATACTCCCGCTCGAGATATTGTTGATAGGGCGAATCACACACCGCGCGAATCATCGAAGCAGGATACGGTGCACGGAGCACGATCTGCTCACCGATCTGCACAAATTCTTTCCAACCGGTACGTCCACGCCCCGCTCGTGCTTCCATCTCGGGCGAGGAAATAGCGACTTTAAATTCTGTTGCCTTCATCGCTTGCTTCGCGAGATTCCCCGCTGTTGTCGCTCCGATCCCGGTCTGGAGTCCGAGCACCCGCATCCAGGCGACCTCATCTTGCACATTCCCAAAGACACGTAAGAAGGCAATCACATCTTTGATATGCGCACGCTCAAAAAACTTTTGCCCTCCTCGATATTCATACGGAAGGTCTCGTTTTAACAGCTCAAATTCGAGCGCTTGCGAATGAGCGCTTGAACGAAAGAGCACCGCCATCTGAGACAGCGTCTTCCCCTCTTTTTGCAACGCTAAAACCTGTTCGGCCACATACTGCGCTTCCTGGGTTGCCGACGAACAGGGCACAACCTTCGGTTTTTTGCCCGAGGGAGACATCCCGACCAACTCTTTTTCAAACTGATGCTCGTTATGCGTCAACGACTCATTGGCAACCTCGAGAATCTCTGGTGTTGAACGATAGTTATTCAAGAGTTTAAACGTCTTTGCCTCCGGCCACTGAGTCGGAAACGATAAAATATTATTGACGTCGGCGCCACGAAACGCGTAAATCGATTGCGCATCATCTCCTACTACGAGAATATTCTGATGAACTTTGGCAAAACCTTTCACGATACGCGCTTGCAGTGCATTCGTGTCCTGGAACTCATCCACGAGCACATACTTAAACGAATGTGCGAGCGTCGCTCCAATCACCGGATCTTCGAGTAAAATAACCATATTCGAGAGTAGATCATCGAAGTCCATGGCATTGGCCGCTTTTTTACGTTGTTGATACTGCGCCGCTAATTGTTCGATCTCTGGGAGTAACGGCGCAAAGGTCGGATGTTTTTCTTGCAAACACAGCTCAATCGAATGCTGCGTATTTCGCGCATACGAAAGCAAACTATGCGCCACCGACGCCGACGGAACACGTCGCGTCTTTGGATCAAGCTGCAAATCTTTCATCACGCTCTTTAAGAGATCGTTGGCGTCTTCGGTATCTAAAATCGAGAAGTTAGGTTGATACCCCAGTGATTCAGCGAAAGAACGAAGGATGCGACTTCCAACCGAATGGAATGTTCCACCCCAAATTCCCTGGGCTTCTTGGCCCATCAGAGCCCCCACCCGCTGCAACATTTCGCGAGCCGCCTTATTTGTAAAGGTTAAGAGTAACAATTCGGACGGATTTATCCCCTGTTCCAACAAATAGGCCACCCGATAGGTGAGAGTTCGGGTTTTTCCTGATCCTGCCCCCGCGAGCACCAAACACGCCCCATCCCCATGTAAAACCACGTCTAATTGCTCTTGGTTGAGCTCTTTTTGGTAGTCGATCCGATGCACGGCCGGACCCTGCATTCTCTCCAATACAAATTGCGACATGGCCACAGACTAGCATATGTACAATCTTGACAAAACCCTTGTAATATGAGATTGTTCGCTGTTCTCAGACTACTCTGAGACGCGATCTCGACTCCATCTGAGGTCGAGCACCTTCGACCTCAGATCACAGACTCTCAGACCCACTTGAATGTGGGGCACCCAGGAGGGTGTGAAGCCATGACCGACGACACCAAGAAGACCCAGCTCTTTGGCACCGACGGAACCCCGCCCGGTGCCCCGGCCGCTGCACCCCTGGGGGGGCGGGGAACGCCGCTCCGCGCCGAAACCCCCGTGCGCGCCCTCCCCGCGACGCCCCGGTGGGCGCGCACCGTCCACGTGCCGCTCCCTAGGACGGGCGAACTCAACTCGGCTGCCCCGGCGAAAGGGCCGGGGCAGCCGCAATCGGGCAACGCGTTCCAGCCCCCGCCCCCGGGAACCGCGGCTGCCAGGCCGCGCGGCGATCACCCGGAGAACCATGATGATCTCGAGGACTTCTTCAAGAACGTGGGCCCCGTGGACC
>CAYHTN010000003.1:0-34805 GCA_964359565.1 uncultured Gammaproteobacteria bacterium | reverse complement strand
AAGATTGTGAAGGAGGAACTAAACGTAGGCTGACCATTTATTCTCCTTGAAATTGCAAAGCGCACCCGGGAGCGAGAGCGAGTACACTCTGCTGCGCGGGCGCGCGGACCGGTCATTGCAACCGGTCAGGTGTCGAGGAGGGTGCGCGGGATCCGCTGCACCCAGACCCGAAGCTCCGAACGCTTGCGTCCCTTCACGAGACGCATCGTTCCGTGGTTCGGCAGAGAAATGGTGAGATCGCCGATGTGGTCGTTTTTCGCGAACCGCACCAGCGCCTGCTCCACCTCGATCTGGCCGTGCCCCACATACGTTGGTCTGGAGTGCTCTTTTTTATTGACCGAGACGAGTGTTCTCGCTATTCTGCGGCTATGGAACATACCCCAAGGAAGACCGTTTTGGTCACCGGAGGAGCGGGATTTATTGGTTCGTATCTGTGTGAGCGGTTAGTAAAGGCAGGACATCAGGTTATCTCGCTCGACAATTATTTTACGGGAACAACAGAAAATCATGTTGCAGGCGTTGATTATCGGGTTGGACATACCAAAGAGCTTGCCAAGCTCATCTCTGAACGGCCAGACATCATTTATCACCTCGGTGAATATGCACGAGTGGGGAAGAGCTTAGAGGAGCCGGAGCTCGTATGGGATTTGAATATGGATGGGACATTCGCTGTACTTGAATATTGGCGTAAGCATAACTGTAAGCTCGTGTACTCAGCTTCCTCGACCAAGTCTGTTGGGGCTCGTGCGGATGGGACGCTCGGACGTGATCTTTCTCCGTATACGTGGGCCAAGGCCGCGATGAGCGATCTCGTCAATAATTATGCGCGTTGGTACAATCTTCCGTACGTGATCGTGTATTATTATAATGTCTATGGACCTCGTGAACGGGACGCGAAGAATTATGGGACTTTTATCGAGACCTGTCGTCAGCATTTTTTGAAGGGAGAACCGCAGCAGGTCCGATCACCGGGTACGCAAACCCGTGCCTTTACGCATATCGACGATACGATCAATGGTATTATCCTCGCGGCAGAAAAAGGAGAAGGGGATGGCTACGGCCTTGCATCGACAGACGAGCATTCTCTCTTAGAGGTCGCCCAGATGTTTGGAGGCCAAATTGAGATGCTTACACAAACAAAAAGCACGCGTGAACAATCAGTGATCGACGCTGAGAAAATCAAAGCCCTCGGGTGGAAGCAGACGAAAACATTAAAAGAATATATCGAAGCGGTGAAAACACAAGCTTCTTCTTCGAAATCCGTATGAAAAAACGTGTCCTGATCTTTTGTCTTTCGTATTATCCGCATTTTACGAGCGGAGCAGAGGCGGCGGTAAAAGAGATTACGGACCGCATCTCCCCTGAAGAGATTGAATTTCATATGGTGACGCTTTGCTATGATGCCTCGTTGGCTCGAGAAGAGCAGGTCGGAAATGTGCGTGTTCACCGCATCGGTCTTGTGACTGAAAAGCCTACATTTCAAGATCTACGCAAACTCCCGTTGCATTTGAATAAGCCGTTATTTCAATTTTTGGCAGCCTGGAAAGCCTGGTGGCTTCACCGACGCTATCGATACGATGCGATTTGGGCGATGATGGCGCATTCTGCGGGGGTGCCAGCGGCGATTTTTAAGCTGTTGAATCCTTCCGTTCCGTATGTGCTCACCCTTCAAGAAGGGGACCCACCGGAACATATCGAGCGAGTCATGCGTCCACTTTGGCCCCTGTTTTCACGAGCATTTACAACTGCGACCATTGTTCAGGCAATCTCAACATTCCTTGTAGATTGGGCTCGTCGTCGTAAGTTCACGGGACCGATTGAACTTATTTATAATGGTGCAAATCCAAACGATGTCCAGGAAACGGTTTCGGACGAAGCGGTTGCGAAAGCGACACATGTAATCAATAAACGACCAGGAGAAGTTGTTCTCATGAACACCGCTCGTTTAGTTCATCAAAAAGGACATGACATCGTGATTCGTGCGCTACCGCTTTTACCACCGCATATTCGTTTAGTTCTCGTGGGTGATGGGGAAGACGAGATGGATTTAAAGCGGCTCGCACAAGAGCTTGGTGTTGCCGACCGCGTATTTTTCACCGGAAAAGTCCCTCGTTCGGAGGTGACTTCCTTTCGTAAAGCAGCAGACATCTTCGTTGGTCCAAGTCGTTCCGAAGGACTCGGAAACGCCTTTTTGTCTGCGATGGCTTCACGTTTGCCGGTGATTTCGACCCAAGAGGGTGGGATTGCCGAGTTTTTATTTGATGCGAAACGAAACCCTGATAAGCCAACGACCGGATGGGCGGTCGATAAAGATGAGCCAGGGCAGATCGCTCAGGCGGTACAGGAAGTTCTAGCTCATCCTGAGCGGGTCAAAAAAGTCACCGAACAAGCACGTCAAATGGTACTTGAATCTTATGAGTGGGGGGCAATTGCCAACGCGATGAAAGAGCGTATCTTTAATCGTATATGGTCATAGATAATCGTTCGCTCACCTTTGGAATGGCCGAGCGCTCATTGATTGAAAAAGCAGCGCTGATTGCATTTGTCGGTCATGCGGGCCAGGTGCGTAAAGATGGTGGCTCTCCTTATGTCGTGCATCCGTACATGGCCGCTCTCAAGCTTGCTTCGCATAGCTTCGGTGACAAGGTGATTGCAGCTGCGTTAGTCCATGATGTTTTAGAAGATACACAAGTGACCCCTGAACAGCTTGAGCAATTACTTGGGAAAGATGTCGTTGACATCGTCCGTTCGTTGACAGAAGATAAGGCGCTTTCTTGGGAAGTCAGAAAAGAGCGTTATATTGAAGCGATCCGTGTAGCTTCGAATGAGGTTAAGGCGGTATCCACTGCCGATAAGATCCATAATCTTGAAAGTCTGTTCGCAGCCTACGCCCTACAAGGACCAGAGATTTGGAAGGTCTTCAATCGCGGTCGAGAAGAAAAATGTTGGTTTGAACGAGCCCTTCTCAAGGCACTTCAAGAAACGTGGACGCATCCTCTCGTCAATGAATACGCGAAGCTCGTTGAACGATTGGGTGAGCTCGCGTGAGATAAAAAGACTGCCTAGTGCAGTCCTTTTTGTCGTTGTTTTTCTTCATCGCTTCGTAACGAATCTCGGACGATTTGGTACGCGTGAATCCGTTCAAGTCGCAATGATGTTTTATGGAGGGCTGCTTCTAAGGCATCTCCCCAGAAGGAGACACGAGCACGGTCAAGGATTTGGAGATCGCCTGTACTTTTTTGAAGTCGATTCACGTAGTACCAGATCAGTTCTCCGAGGCGATAGATACGCATGAGATGCAGCGCCTCAAGCTCTTCGGAACCACGATTTTTTTCTAAATAGGAGAGTAGCGCTCCTTCAAGCTCATGATGATGCAGGAGCATGAAATTTAAAAAGCGGGCCCAGCCGTCGTATTTATTCCCAAAACGAATGTCGTAATGGTCTAATAAATAAATATCACGACCGATAATGCGGATGTTGTGAGGGACAAAATCTCCATGCGTTAAAAACCCATTATACTGCTCCATGCGTAGACGGTTTTTATTGAGTTCGTGCTCTGCACGACGCATACGTTCGTGCAGAGCAGTATCGTCAGGGAAGTGGGTTACGACTGTTTCTTGATAGGTATGAAACTGTCGAAGATAAGTTTCCGTTTCAAACACGCGAAAGGTCCCTCGGATGACACGCGTATGTTCATATGTAGTTGCGTGAGCGCTTTCTTGGGCTTCAAAGGCTTTGAGAGCAAGAAAGAACTGTTCTTTAAACGGCCGCTCCAAGAAGGGGCAATCATGTTCTAAGAAAGCGGTGATAGAAAGCAGAAGGCTATCTTCTTCATGCCAGATTAATTCTTCCGGAGAGAGAAACGCGGTAGAGGTAAATTGAATTTTATCAAGAACAGCACGGCAGGTATGCTCAAGTTCCATTTCGCGCTTTCCTTCAGGGGAACTACTTGCTTTGATCACAACTCGTTTTTTATCGCTTAGGCGCCGACCAACGAGAACGAGCTTTCGACCGCTGATCACGGCTCGTTCACCGCCGAGATGGACCTGTTGTTCGTCTAAACGAAATCCTAAGTGATGAAGGAGAGGATTTACACGAGCGAGCTCCTGAGTGCAATACTCTTGCCAGGATTGAGAAGAAGGGCTGGTCATACGTTAGAAGGGTGTTTTCCGATCAGGTTCTCCCAGTTCGTTACCAAGATCTTAAGATGTATCTCCCAATCAGTTTGTGTACGAAGAATTTCTTGACCTCCCTTGAGTAGGCTTGTTCGTAACGGTTCATCTTGAAGCAGGCTCTCAATTGCCTGGACGAGTGCCTCGGGCTTTTGTAGTGGAACGACTAAGCCCGTTTTTCCAGAGATAATGACGTGAGGTGAGGTAAGACTTGTCGTCGCAATGACAGGGATCGCCTGCGTATACGCTTCATAGATATCTCTAATGCAGGCTCCGCTCGTTTGTAGACATAGCGAGATACTAGAACTACGAAGAAGATCCTGCTTTTCGGCTTGAGAGACGCGTCCTAAGAACCGGACGTTTCGTTTGAGATCAAGTTCGTACACACGTTGTTTAAAAAAGTCTTGATCAGGACCTGTATTTGCAACGATAAGCCGTATATTTTGAAACGTGTCTCGGAGGTGGCAAAGAGCCAGGAGCGTTTCTTCGATCCCTGATTGTTTGGTGAGCGTGCTCGTAAAAAGGAGTTGCGCTGAAATGGGTTCGGGGGGAAAGGGGAGGGTCAGGGAGGGGTTCAGTGGATACGGAAGAATCGTTCCAGAGATGTGAGAAAGCTCTTGAAAAGTGGCTTGATGGAGGGGGCTTGGGACAAACACCTGGTCTGCGTGCGTCAGAACCCAGTGCTGAAGCCTACGAATCCAGGTGATTTTTTGAGTAGACGTGCGCGTGAGTGGAGAATCCTGTTCGATGGACTCGATTTTTTTTGCATGAACGGTTCGTTCCCAGGATTCGTCTTCCATCACAAAACGTACCAATGGAAGCTGGCGCAGTCGGCTCACAATGACGCTCGGAAAACCAACGGAGGCACCATCGCTCACGTAGAGTAGATCTGCTGTTCGCGCCGCTTGCCAAAGTCGAACAGTGAAGGCGATCAGGCGAAGTGGCGTTGGCCAACGTTTTGGAGTGCAGACCACATTTACATCGGGTACTGTTTCAGGGAGATGTCCGTAGGTAACAACGGTAACAGTATGGTGGCTGCGTAAACGCATGACGAGCGCTTTGACGTAAACTGCAAGACTCCCGAGATCGGGCGGATAGAGCGGAGTCACAATCAAAATACGCATAGATGTTGAAAAGAGAATGCTCTTTTTCAAAGACGCTAGAACCTTAGCAAAGAGTGAGCGCATTGTCATTCTCTTTGGTCTTTGTTACGGTTCTCATTCTTGCCTATGCGCTTGATTGAAAAAGATGCGAAAGAATTACTGAAACGACAGGGGATCCTCGTTCCTGTCGGATTTTTTGTAGATTGGTCTGTGACCGCTTGGCCAGTAGAGCGTTCTTGGACGGGTCCACGTTATCTTAAGGCGCAGGTGCTGGCGGGTCGGCGTGGAAAAGGTGGATTGGTTCAGCGGGTGGCGACTCAGGAGGAATTTAATCAAGTTCTGACGAATCTTCGGGCGCAATTGTCACAGACAACCTGTGCAGGCTTTTGGTGTGAAGAAGAATTGATCCATGAGACCGAATGGTTTGTTGCCTGCGATATCGATCGAGCGACGGGAGAGATTCGGAGTCACGTGAGTCAAGAAGGGGGCAAAGATGTTTCCGTCATTCAATCATTCACGGCTCAAGATTTGGTCGAGTCTAAACGCTCTTCGCAGTTTCCGTCAGGTATTATATCGCTGATGCAATCTCTTCAGAGGGTCTTGGTTGCGTCAGATGCGCTTCGTATTGAGATCAACCCTTGTGTATTAAGTGCTGCAGGTGCAGCCATCGCTCTTGATGCAAAAATTGAACTAGACGAAACAGCATCCTTTCGTCATCCCGAATGGAATATGTTTTCGCCCTTATCTCGATTTGGAGACGTAACCTCGCCTCGAGAGCAGGCGTATATGGATCTTCTGACACAAACAAATCGTCCACTTCTCGGAAAATACGTAGAACTCTCTGGAACAATCGCCGTTATTCTTGCAGGTGGGGGAGCGAGTCTCGTTGCGATGGATGCGCTTACGCGTGCAGGCGGAAAGGCGGCCAACTATCTCGAATTAAGTGGTAATCCAGATCCGGCGTTTTTGCATCAAGCGGCAATGATTGCTTTTTCTCATCCTCACATCGAAGCGATCTGGATCGCCGGATCTTTTGCAAACTTCACCGATATCGAGGTGACCGTCCGAGCGATCCTGCAGGCAGTAGAAGATATCGGTATCCGTGTTCCCGTGATTATTCGTCGTGATGGACCGAACGCCAATGAGGCGGAGGAATCGGCAAGTGCTTGGGCGAGACGTACTGGTATTCCGCTCGTATTTCAACGAGGATCGGTAGATCTTACAGAATCAGCCGCCGCGCTCGTTCGTTTATTACCGACCTAATCTTATGACGACCTGGAAAATATTTGCGCCAAGCGCAGGCACGCTCATACAGGGGATGACCGGAAAGGAAGGGATGCGGATGACGAAGTGGTTGCGTCAGAGTGGCATGCAGGTGTGTGCAGGGGTGACCCCTGGGAAGGGTGGGAAAGTCGTAGAAGCGTGTCCCATTTTTGACTCAGTTCAAGAAGCGTGTCAGGCGTTTCCTCAAATAGAGGTCACGAGCATTGTTGTCCCTGCCACGCGAGTTCGCGGCGCCGTCGAAGAAGCATTGGCCGCAAATATCAAATATCTACATATTCTCACCGAATCCGTCCCCGTTCATGATGTTGTCGTCGTTCGCACCCTCGCTCGAACACAGAATGCCTATATTTTGGGCCCGAGTTCGGTGGGTTATCTTCAATTTCCAGCCTTCCGACTTGGATATATTGGTGGAGAGAACCCCTTTAGCGTGATCATGGATGGAGGCGTGTCTCTCGTATCAACCTCGGGAGGAATGACAAATGAAATCATGATGGGTCTCGCGCGTCATCAGATTGGCATTCATACGGCTTTTGCGATTGGAGGAGATCGAGTCCCGGCTTTTTCACTTGAAGAGGCGCTTACGTTTTGTGATGCTCTTCCAGAAACGAAGCAATTGGTTGTGTTTGCAGAACCGGGACGTCCATTTTTTACCCAGTTACTACGAGGGCAATTGCCCTATACGCATCCACTGATTTTATTTCTAGCCGGGGATATCTTAGATCAGTTACCTCGTGGCAAAGCCTACGGCCATACAGGAACCTTGTTACAAGAAGAAGAGCAGGCAGTGGCTTCGTTACGGGTCGCCTTAAGGGAACGAGGCATCACCTGTGTTGCAACGATGACTGAGCTGATACAGTGCCTGAAGTCCTATGTTTGAATCCTGGAAAAGCGAAATTGGAGAAATACGTGAAGGTGAATATGCCCTTCGCGGTCAATCGATCGGTTCTCTTATGCAAGCGGGGGACTGGTTAGGAACGCTTGCCCTCGCGCTTCTTGGACGTGCTCTGACAAAATCAGAGCGTCCTCTTTTGGCCGCGTGTCTCATTGCCGCCATCGATCATGGAGTGGATCCTCCTAGCGCTCATGTGACGAAGGTGGTTGCGAGTTGTGGAAAACCCGTTGCAGATAGCGTTGCCGCGGGTCTTCTGACTCTTGGTCTACGTCACGGCAATACCGCAAGTGCAGCCGCAAAATGGTTGCGCGATCATGTGGCCACCGAGGTTTCTGTCAAAGATGCAGTCTTTAAGACGCTTGTCTCAGGCGTTCGTCTGTCTGGCTTTGGTCACGCGGAATATGAGCGAGATCCACGTGCGGTGGTATTAGCGAAACTCGCAGAGACGCATCTTTCCCATGCTGTGCACCTGCGGTATGCACTCGAGGTTGCCGAAGAGCTGACACGACAGAAGGAAAAATCGCTTTATTTAAATATTGATGGCGCTATTGGAGCAATCATGGTGGATTTGGAATGGCCGCTTGAGTTGGCTGATACCATCTTTCTGATTGCTCGTACCGTCGGTCTCAGCGCGCATGCGCACGAGGAGATGGCTCATGCAAAAACGTATCGACGGGAGCATAAGAAATATTAGAAGATCATTTTTTACTCCTTTACACCACTACGTCATCCTTGGACGGAATCGACGCAAGGAGATGAAGATCCGGGGATCCAGCACAAAGAAAAGAATCGACCTAGTACGGAGAAGGTCGTAAAAACGAATCCGATAGATGAGGGCTACAGAGGGGGCAATGGAGTGCTATTTCTTTTCGAGCTTAGATTGCATGGTGCAGAGAGGCTTTCGGGACGATACGGGGGCACTATAATCACAGACAGAGTCATTGAATAGTTCTTTTGCAGGAGTGCTGACCCAGGAGTAAGCTCAACTTATACTCCTCTAACCGCCACCTCTATGCTTGTTCGCGCCATCATGAAAACGGACTTTTTGTCAGCACAGGAGGATATTTCTTATAAAGAAGCGGCAAAGATCCTCCTTGGTTCTAGTAGGGGTTGTTTGTTCGTTCTCGACCAAGTAGGAGTTCTCGTCGGTGTGGTTTCAGAACATGACCTGTTTCGAGTGCTCTATCCTTTTTATAGTAGCTATTATCTTAACCCTGAACTTTATACGGATGCAGAAGAGCGTGAAGGAAAAATTGATGAGATCCAAAATCACCCGGTCAAGAGTTTTATGACAAAACAGGTGATTCATACCGAATCCGATTGGCCTATCATGAAAGCGGGAGCGCTCATGCTTGCGAAAGGAATACGTCGTTTGCCGGTGTTAGAACAAGGAAAGCTGGTCGGCGTGATTACGCGGCGCGAAGTCTATCGTGAATTATGTAAACAGCATTTTGGGATTGAGACGAGCTAGATACGAAGAGCCTTTCTTTCCTTTAGTTTTTCATCCAAGCGTCTCCTCGAGTCTTGTTTTTTTGAGGAAAACTCCCTGGGCTCGAGAAAAGGTAGAAAACCTCTATCTTGCTACCATGGACGGAACGGAAACGGTGGAGGGAGCGCCGACTCCTCTTAATCTGAATGTTTAAAATTTGGTTTAAGGTCGTTGATGTGACCTGTAAGATACGCACCGTATTTCCGTTAAAAATGTGAGTCTTATTTCATTTCTTTTATGAAAGTACCATGTTCCGTTTCTTTTCAAAGATGCTAGCAGTCTGTTTCGCGTTTTTCTATGCGCTTACATCGTTAGGACAGAGTCTTTCTCCTGCTCGTGTCAGCTTTGAAGAATACTATACGCATCGGCACCTCGTCGGACCGTTCGTGATCACGTCGAAGGGAGTACAGGGGTCAGGATCTGATTTGGATGGATATTATGCCAATGTTTTTTATCGCAAGTACCGAAAAGATCATCCCTTGCCTCTTCGTATCGCAGATTTTGACGCCCAGAATCAAAGCGAGATTTTTCTTTTTCTATTCGGAATGGGAAGTTTCTTATTCGCGTTTATCCCATTTCTGGCGTGGATCATTTTTCACCGGTCTAAGACCAGTCCATTTCTTCGGATCTTTTTTCTCTTCCTCGCTCTCGGCTCTGTTTTTCTGATCATGACCTTTATTCCTATTCTTTCTGTTGGCAGGCACTATGAAAATGTATTTGTCGCTGGCTGAGGTTCGATAAAGCGAATATGCTCTTCATTCGCTTCCTCCCATGCCGGAGCGACGCATAAAAGAAGCTTCATGTCACCGAGATAGTAGATCTTTGTGTTTTTAGGTGCGTGAACGGCGTCAGTTGCTTTTACGGGAATTTCCTTGCCATCAAGAAAGAAGGTCCCTTCTCCTTCAAGAACGTAATAAATAAATGAGCTTTTTCGATCTAATAATTCTTGATAGTGTCCACCATTTACTTCGAGATAGAGAAGATCGGCGTCTGTGCATTCGGATTTTCCGAAATATTCAAACAACTTCACCCCATGTTTCATGAACGATTTTGCTCCTTGTCGCGTGAACGCAGCAAAAAATTAGGCCCTAGACCAGCATCTCCTCTGCTAGAATGAAGATCATGCCCATAAAATATAGGCGATTGAGCAAAAACAAGGTCAATAAAATTCTGAGGTGTTTTTCGGCTGATCTTTCCGTCACCCAAACGGCTCAGATCACGGGGATCAATCGCAAAACGATCAACGCCTGGTATAGTCGGTTTCGAACGGCTCTCGCTTTGTTCCAAGAAGAACAATGGGCTCGTTTTCGATGGATACAAGCACAAACGCATCAATCACTCGAAGTAATCTTCAAACAGAAAAGGCACGCATATCAACGGGATTGAAAACTTCTGGAGCTTCGCGAAACAACGACTGGCAAAGTTCCATGGACTCTCACGGAAGACGTTCTATCTTCACCTCAAAGAATCTGAATTCCGATATAACAAACAGCATGATATGGTAAAGATTGAGAGCTAAATTACGTGAGATACTGGTCTAGGGCCTAAATAAATATTTCTTGAGATTACTTTCTGTTTCCAAGTCTTGTTTGTATCGCGATCTGGTAAAATACCCAAAAGCCGAGCGCTCCCAGGGTATTCGCACACAGATCCCACCAGGTATCCGCTCCATTGATGCGAACGAATTTTAGTTCGGAAGCGGCGAATTCGAAGAGTTCATTGGCAACACCTAAGGCGCTCACGAAGACATAGAGACTGAGAAGCTCGATCAGCCAAGAGGCTTTCCATTGCAACTGTTGCTTCGCAAACAACCACAGGAGACCTGAAAAGACGCCTCCACCGACAAGATGCGTTGTAAACGCGGTATTTTGTCCGTTGATGAGCGGGGAGGGGAGATACCACGACAGCAAATAGACGAGACAGGCCAGTAATAGCATCCCATCTCTTTTGATGCTTGTTCCGGTCAGCATTTGAATGGCTTTTGGAAAAAAGGCATAGATGATGATGGGGACCATGATCGAGACGAGAATAAAAAACATAGGGTTACGCTAACATAAAAGCCGTCTAAGGACGACTTTTATCTGAAAATAACTTCGGGATTTATTTTTCTGTAGCCGTCTCTTTAGCGCATGAAATGTAAAACTGCTGCAGCAGTCATCAAGCAGCCAAGAGCGCTTCCCGCCATAATCGCAATTTTCTTTACCATCCATTTAGGGTTGGTACCTCCAAAGATCACAGCGCTGATCTGGGTAGGAAGAACGAAGCCGAGCCAGACAAAGCCAGCGACTCCAAACGCGTGCCATTCAGACGAGAGTCCGTTCAAAAACAGGGCAAGTACGTATGTCGTAACGGCCGTGATGACAAATTGCGCGACTAAAAGAGGCATCATGCCTTGTTGCATCTTTTCTTGTTCTGCTTTCGAATGTTTCTCGAACCCATGGATGGTTCCCCAGGCTTTTCCAAAAATAACGGTATACCAGATCGCCGCAAAAATAAATTGAAGAACCGCAGCGACGATGATTGCGAGGTAATTATGAGGCATAGAAAAGTAAATGATGTTGTCTAGGAATGATGTGAGTGAACTATAGCACGAGATTCATCACCGTTTGTAATATAAAGTGGAGGAGGCGAAGAACAGCCTGTGCCAGTTTTTCGGGATCATGGCGCAGGAGAATTCGTCGTGCTCGATTCCGGGGAGTGAGATGGAGCGTATCTCCCGTGATTAGGTCTTCTCTGCAGATCTTGAACGTCGCTTCTGAGGAGAGGTCATCTGGTACGAGGAATTCTCCCATGTCCTTGTAGCGCCTCGTGATCTCGTCTGGCAGAGGAGTGTTGTTCACGAGGGCGGCGCTGAGTCTCGCTGGGCGAATATAGTGGCTGATCACGCGACCGTATTTGCTCGCGGTGTAGCCTTCTGAGAGCGCCACGAGACACTGTCGCACAGCCCCAGGAGGAAGGACGCCGAGCTCGTCGCGGAGGATCCCGGTTGAGCCGCCGTTATCAGACATGCTCACGATGGCCGTGAGGCGCACGGGGAATTTCTTGAGTCCTGAGAGAATCGTGAACGTTCCCGTTCCCTCTCCTAGCACCACGATATGCGGTCTCTGTTCTGACATTACTTCGTTCGCGCTTTCTGTCTCTGCAGAGACCAGAGTAGTATAGTGAGCATCCTCTAAGTTGCGAGACAGGACTGTCAGAAAAAAACAGCCATACTATAAAATACCTTTTAAAATGAATCCATTTCATCTTATTTTGTCAATAAATAGTTGACATGAAGGAACTCTTATGGCAAAACACGAAGATGCTCCCAGAACACCTTCTCACTTCATTTGGTCTTTCAGAAAAAGCGGTGCGTGTCTATCTCGCACTGCTTGAGCGTGGAGCGTCTTCGATCCGCCAAGTCGCTGAAGCAGCTCAGATCAATCGTCAAACGACGCATGAATTATTGCGAACGTTGATTGATCAGGGACTTGTCGCCTACTACAAAGATCACGCGCGCGAAGCGTATGTCGCGTTGGAGCCCGACGTGCTGGTCTCTCTGGCGGATGCTCATGTGGAGCGACTGATCCATACGCGGGAGGAATTAAAAAAAGGGATCGATGATCTGCGGGCCCGAACAGGGAAGGCGAAGCTCATGGCGACAGTACGATTTTATCAGTTCCAGAAAGGGGTCCGTACCATTCTCGAAGATGTTCTTCTCGTCATGAAATTAGAAAAGAAGAAGCTGTACCGAATTTATTCCAACGATGTTCTTTCTCCCATTCTTCACGAAGTCTATCCTCAATT
Organism: uncultured Gammaproteobacteria bacterium; assembly: GCA_964359565.1. Taxonomy (GTDB): domain Bacteria; phylum Patescibacteriota; class Patescibacteriia; order 2-12-FULL-60-25; family 2-12-FULL-60-25; genus JAGOTP01. The sequence continues at coordinate 22,079 of CAYHTN010000003.1, read as the reverse complement.
TACGAAAGAACGTATTGCGGCCGGTATCCGCGTCCGTGCTCTTGGCATCGGAGGGCAGGGGATGGTGCAGGGCTTAGACGAGCGAAGGCAATTATCCACCACTTTGTCTGCCCCGACCTATATTCTAATCTATGGCAATAAAGTTGCGATGATTTCTATGGATGAGTATCACCGTCCTCGAGGCGTCATCATGGAAGACGCGGCCGTCACAGAGACGCATAGGCATATCTTTGATTTGCACTGGGAGACGCTCAAAGATTAAAGCCGCTACGTTAAAGTAACGGCTCGTATAGGGGTCTTTTCATAGATATCTATAGTGTTAGCGAGATGTTTTTAGGACAATAAAGCTCACGCATCTTTTCGATGAATGCAACCAGGAAAACAGCAGGGTCGTCGCTTTCCCTCTTGAATCTCCGCACATAGCCTTTGGATATGGTGTTTTCTCGTTTCTAATTTTTTTACAGAAATGACCCAACAGATCCACTCATTGCGTCCGAGTGGCGTCAGATTCTTCCAGGCTGCTTGAACCGCCGGAGAAGAGGTAATGGCCTCTCGTAAATCCTTTGGTGCGCGATGAGCCGGAGATTTTGATTTATTTTTATCCATTGGAAGAGTATACCAAAGATTCCATGGTGGTTTGAGAACCTTATATCATGTGATTATTGTATCGCTTCATATCGGCTTCGAAGTTCGTTGGTTGCACATGTTAGGATACGGATCGGTGCTTCAGCCGTAGTGCTTCTTTACAAGCTTCCAACATGATCTCTGAAGTAAATTTGTAATCGTATAATTCCTCTAAGGAGACCCATGCGGCACGTTCCATTTCGCCTGAAGTTGTATCTGGATCTTTTGAATCATGATTCATGGTACAAATGAAATTAAGATTCACGGTTTTCTGATGATAACCATCGACGTATTCAAAAAAACCAAACAGCTCGTTCGGAGTAGCACTGACACCAGCCTCTTCCATCGTTTCTCGTAGCACGCCTTGTGTTATTGACTCTCCTTCATCGACTCCACCTCCTGGTACTTCCCAGACGCCAGGAAGAAAGGCCTCATCGTCCGCTCGTTGCAAGATAAGGAGTCGATTTTCTTTAACGATGAATGCGCTGACGGCGATTTTGAATAGTTGGAGGTTGCTCATATTTAAGTCAGGTCTAGCTTGTTCGTGATGAAGATTAGGAAAGCCGTGGGCGAAAGATGTTTATCCTCCTTTGTGCATGAAGTGTGTAGTCATGGCTTTGCAAGAAGGAGGGAAGAGATGCGTTATTTCGTTTTGGGGCCATCGTCATGATGAAATCATTCAAATCATTGAACTTGAAAATGGTCTCATCCGGAGACTCCACGATTTCTTGAAGGCCTGGATGTGAAAGCATGGCTACATAGGCTGCGGCTTTTTCTTTGCGCTCATCTCCATCGCAGGCATCAAATTGAATTTCTGCATCAAAAAATGATCCAGTAAATGATGGTTCGAGAAAGATGATATGTCCTTGCGATTTTACCACGCGCAGAGCTTCGTTAATCGCGCGTGACATCTTCTCAATGGGTACGTGATGGAAAGAGAGCGTGAACAAAACAATGTCAAATGACTGTGCTTCAAAAATAAGCTGATCCGCGACGCCTTCTCTATAAGAAATATTACTTCTCGAACGCTCTATGCGTGCATTTTCAATCGCTTCAATGTTCGGATCGATGGCAATAACCTCAGAGCAGTGTTCTGCGATTTGGACGGTACGAGCCCCATTTCCACATCCAATTTCAAGTACTCGTGTTCCGGGAAAGCTGACGGTGGCTTGGATGGTGTCTAAATATCCGTCTTTGATTCGTTCCATGCGTGAAAGGTTACCAGCTTCGCATAAAAATCTCCATTCCTCCCCTCCGTAACAAAACACCCGTTTCTTCTAGCGGATAGTTTTGTTGATGGGTCATGTGGGAATTGATTCGAAACGTTCAGATTACTTCTTGATCCATTCTCTCGTAATCCATTTTTTGACAAGAGCTTCTTCAAGATTTACGTTCAGCGTTTTTGCGATGACAAAGACAATACCCAGAACATCCGCCAGTTCTTTCGAAGCTTCACGGTGAGATGCTTCTTCATCGAGATATTTCTCAGGTCGACATTGTTTTGTATGAATGAGATAGGACTGGATAAACTCACCTAATTCTTCGGTGAGCTTGAGAGCGAGATATTCATCGCTGACCTTAATATTATCTCTTGTGAGATTGTTCAAAAATACGGTTGAAGCCTGATCCTGCAGTTCTTGTAGGTTCATAGAAGCTGATCATACGTGATTCATCTTTATGCGTCCAACAAAAATATCCGCTCTTTCAAACGGATATTTCCGTGGCAGGGGCTCGTGATGAACGTTAGAACTCTCGATGCTTATCGTGTGATTGAGCTATCGTAACTCCGTGATTCAAGAAGTGGGAATGTCTTAATACCACGAGCCGTCAAGTTACCTCTGATGGCTTGCACAAATGCGGAAACCTGATTATTATCCCAACCCGTGGTTATCTTCCAGTTATTAACGACAGAACTTTGAGGAAGGAGTAAAAAGAGTGAATCCTGAGGAACATTTCTTCCTGAAAAAACCCTGTTAGTCGCTAGACCGTAGTCGATATCAATAATTTCTTTAATATTAATCTGGTTTGCTCGTCCAATCGTGCTGAACGAAACCATACCGTTCTCAAATTTTAGCTCAGCATAAAATGCTTGTATGACAAATACGAAAATAGTATAGCAGGTAGCCAAAACAAGAATAAAATAGATGAGTATAACCACCCATCCGATGGGTTGCCAACCACTGGTAGGATAGAGCCAACGAAGAATTGGAACGGCGATAAAAACAAGTAGCACAAGTACCCAAATAATGTTGTGTTTGAGAATGTCTGTGCGAGAAGGTTTTATAGCTATGCTTTCCATGCAGCGATGATACAGGGACAGCTGTAGCTTGTCACATGTAGGAATACGATTCAAACAAAAATACCCGCTCGTTTAAGCGGGTATTTTTATGGTAGACCATACGCGAATTTGATAGAAACACCTTCAACTTACTTTCTTCGAGATGTCTCGATAAATGAGATTTATCATCTTGGTATGATCCTGGGACAAGCCTTTCTTGCAAGCGAGCATGTAGCCTTTCACATTCCAGTCGACGGGATGGAGATTAAGATCTGCAACCATCAGATCCAAGAAAAGACGGATTGTTCTCCCATTACCCTCACGAAAAGGATGAACAGCATTGAATTCATTATGGATGATCGCTATTTTTTCTGAGATACGTTTTTTTGAATCTATTTTGTTTGGGAGGTGGCTTTGGATAAGCCTTTCAAGGCCTTTGATGGAAGCTGCGATGTACGATACCGGAGCAAAGAGTGTACTCGATTTTGAGATATCCACTCCACGAACTTTGCCTGCCAAGGGATATAGGATACCAAGAAAATATTTGTGGATTTCAAACAGGAAGGGAAGATCAAACACGACCTTTTTCTTTGAGAGCAGTTCAAAAAAATAAGTGTAGGAATCTTTGAGGAGCAACGTCTCAGCATCATCAAGCTCTTTTTGATCTTTGATCCCAAGGTTATTTATGAGGACACCGTGCTTGTCGATTCCTGCTCCCTCGTCACTCACTTCATACCGAGAAGGCGCGGCCATGAAGTTTTAGTTTATGAATAATCGAGGCGTTTTTTACAGCTCTTGCTAAACTCAAACCCTCAATCTTTGAAGATCGCGAAACGGCCTTAGACAAATTCCTATCGTTCGCAAGTTTCTTTTTTTGCATAAGGAGTATAAATATCTTACTGTGCAAATGGTAACATAATCAGCTCATTATTTCAAGCCGATTTGCCTTTGCTACATAACAAAAATACCCGCTTGTTCTAGCGAATATTCCGTGGCAGGCCATAGGGGAATTGGTTCGAAACTTTGAGGTGGTATAACCACTTAGCTGTTTATGCAATGGCGATCAAGGTATACTTGGGCTGCTATGACGAATGATGTTTTGAAATATACGCCCAAAATGGACAAAGATCTTGTAGAGATCGTTGAAACGCTCAGGAAGTGTAAAGTGATACGTATTACGAAGTTTGCCAACGGCAGCATGAACCATGTGTTCAAGGTTGAAACTGACCGTGGGGCAATTGTTGCGCGAATCTTTGCGAAAAAAGACTTCCCAGATTGTCGGAAGCTACTTTGGATTCATAAAACGCTGCTCAAGAAAAATATTGACGTACCGAAGATTCTGTACTGCTCAAAGGGACAAACGCCTTTCCGTTACGGCTTTATGCTGATGGAATACGTCGAAGGTGTGAGCGGCTGGACGGCGATGCGGGAAGGAAAAATTGCTTTAGATGAGTACTTTGTAAGATTGGGAGAGATCCTTCGTCGCGTTCACGATATCAAGATCACAGGTAGCGCCCCGATCAAAGCGACTCACCCTAAAGGTCAATACCAATGGTTTAAGCCTGTCGTTAAAGATCTTGCTGCGAAGGTTGGCCTTTCTAATGAAGTTGGGGCCCGTATACAGGATTTTGTCATACGGACACTCACTCTGTTCTTGCCTAGATTCAAGAACGTGTTATGTCATTGTGATGTCGGTCCACAGAACCAGATTTATACTCCGGATGGCAGCATTGTCTTGTTTGATTGGGACCTCGCAGAAGTGGGAAGTCTCTTTAGGGATTTCTCGGTTGTCCTGATGGATAAGAAAGAGATGAGGTATCTAGGAAAGGCGGATGATATAAGCGCTTCAATCCAGAAGGCGTTTCTAAAAGGGTACGGTAAGACGGGTTTTACCGTAGAAGAGATACAAAGGATCATTGACGCTCATCATGTTATCAGCCTTGTCTATAATACTCTCGCGTTTGTAGAGAGTGGAAAAAATCGCGTGCAAGAAAAGAAGAATATGGCGCTTATACGAAATATTCTGAAGAAGTATTCACAATAGAGTTATAGCCCCGTGTCTTCCCTGCCAACAAAAATACCCGCTCATTCAAGCGGATATTTCCGTGGCAGGCCATATGGGAATTGGTTCGAAACTTTGAGCAGCACGCGCAATTGAGTTGAAATTGGTGATATGTGGAGAAATGTGCCAAAGTTCAGTTATGAAACGCATTTTCCTCTTCATCATTCCTCTCTCTGTAGGAGTCTTGGCTCTTGGTCCTACCGTATTCGCCCGCACCCTTTCTCCAAAAGAAGTGGTCGTCAGTTATGTACGTGATATCTCTGGGGAAGCCGCCCGATGGTTTACGAGCCACTGCGGAGCCGTCTCTGAGCAAGAATTTGATGGTACGGAATCAAGAGGCATTATTGCAGCCGTATGCAACCTTCGTAATCGTGTTGTTGTCCTAGAGGCGATCCGTCCTGTTCCTGGACCGATTGGACCGCAAGGACCAGCAGGACCAACCGGTTCGATGGGCCCAGTTGGACCACAGGGTCCGCAAGGTGGAAGAGGCGATGCCGGCCCTCAAGGTATCCAAGGCGAGAGAGGTGAACGTGGTTTAATTGGTCCGACTGGTGAAACTGGGGCAATTGGTCCGCAAGGTCCTGCCGGTGGGATAGGGAGAAGTGGTGTAAGCGCTTGGGAGCGTGTTGTAGGAACTTCGGTCGAGGGCGGATCAGGCTTTTTAATCAACGCAATTGCCACGTGTCCAACCGGTAAGAATGTTATCAGCGGCGGATACGAGTCTACTGGCGGTATGATGAGTCCTAGCGCGGTTATACGGGACAACTTTCCATATACGGACAATGCCTGGATTGTGAGAAGTTATGCTTACGATGGTGGTAGTTACTCGATTCGCGCGTGGGCAATTTGCGCAGTGGTTGATTAGAAAGAAGCACTTTTCGGTGTCGCGGTCTTACTCTGAGACGGACGTATAGCCCCTAGTTCAGTTTGAGCAAGGGACGCACCAAAAAGTGTTTTTTATTTTCTTGATCTAAAGCTTATCTGGGCTTAGATAGGGCACCTAAGAATGTCGACATTCAGTTCCCCCAAGTCTCCTTCGTCCAGGATCTTGTAGATCTTAAAATCTAAGTCATCAAACAGAACGAAGATAACCTTATCGAACGCGTCCGGATGAGTGCTCAAGTACTCCTCAACGGTCTTTTTGCTATTACGGCTGCTCTGTCTTTTGGAAACCGGAATGCACCCGTTGCGATAGTAGGAAAGGCGATCGTTCTTAGCTTGTGCTGCTCGGCCAGAATCAAACTGTTTCGATAACAGTTACACAATATCGCATCTTCTAAGCCAATCTCGTGCCCAAAAACAGGTCCGACGGTATGGATGATCTGCTTGGCTGGTAGTCGATACCCCTGGGTTATCTTGGCCTCACCCCTCTGACAGCCTAGAAGGGCTCTACACTCCTCCAAAAGTTCAGGACCTGCGCATTGGTGTATTCGACCGTCTACACCTCCGCCACCTAGCAGGGTATGATTGGCGGGATTCACGATGGCATCAACCATGAGCGTTGTAATGTCACCTTGGAGAAGTTCAATCATAGATGTTTTGTGCGAATGAAGGGCATTATCCAATCCTGCAGCTTCATGCAGGCTACGACTTTGTGCATCTCATCTCCCAGTTATTTTTGCGTCTTTTTTATCTTCTCTTTCTTCAATTCTCTTACCCTGCATCAACATCAAACCTAGCAACCATGTGACAACAGTAGTATATATTCCTGTCGTCTTAAAATTATTCTGAAGTTCTGTCCCGACGGGAACAGAATAAGGTTTGTCGTATCCAATGCACTCCTCACCTTCGTCAAATCTTCCAGATGATGCAGTCTCCAGGCATACAGCTTTCTCAACAACAAAACCATTATCGGAGATAGATGGAAGTAGTTTTAATGTTGAGTATAAAAAGAAAGAAGACCAAAGAATAAGCCAATAAACTAAGATTCTAAGTGGATAGTCTTTGGATTTTGCTGGCAGTATGTTCACAGCGCGGGATTTTTAAGGCATGCCCGATTAAATGCATTAATACTGAATACTGGTTTCAAGAATAAGAATTGGTCTTTTCTCTTGATGGTATGCTCATATCCAAAACGTCTGCATCCTTCTTCATCCATGTCCCGATCCACTCAATTTCCTCTGGGCTATAAAATTGTTTAAAATCTTCCAGACGGGTTTTTATCTCTGCGCAGGCGTTGAACACCGCGTCGCCTACAAAAAATTCTCTGAACTCTGGTGGACGCTCTACCAGTGACGGTGAGTTATTCCAAATATATTGAATAGCCTGCTCATCAGGAACGTTATTGCGTAGTGTATCAATACACCAACGGGCATGTTCCTTGAAGGCTTCATCAAACGTTCTCCCAAACTTATCTCGATTATCCTCAGTTTGTTTAAAGCGCCAAAACATACTTTTATTTTGTGTTATTCAGTAAAGAAGTTCAACCCCGTCAGATCTAGGATCTTCCATATTCCAAGATAAAGAAGGACGGCGGTTAGAATTCCTATTAATCGATCTACCAAAGTTGCATTCCACCTTCGTTCTTCGGGATGCATTTCCATTCCAAATGCAGGACCGATCAATTCTACCATCAGAAAGAGAGCTGGAAGCATCAGCAGAGATAAAGTGGCCCAGAAAGGGAAAAAGAATGTTTCAATCCATCTTGGGGAGCCTTGCAATGTGAGCATGCGCTCAATGAGAGATTTTTTCATAAAAAAGTTTCTCACGAGATAAAGTGAACAAGCAAAAAAGTAGCGAGGCTCAGGATCGAAAGTATCGATATAATCGCTATGGTTATGTACTTATTCGTCGTGGGATTTTCTTCTTCACTACTTGAGACAAACCAAATACCGAGTAGCCTTTGAGCGTAAATAATTCCGATACCAACTAGCAGGGAAAAAAACGATGAAAATTCACCATGAAAAAGAAGCGCGAGAGGAGCGGTAAAAAATGGACCGATGCCAAGTATAAGCATACTGAGTATCCCGATAATAGTTCCCCAAAGAGTGACCGTGATACCAAAACAGTTGAACCAAAGAGCTCCACCCTGAACCCAGCTAGCGAGCCAGATGCCCTGACCGGTAAACGAGCGCCACTTAGGGACCAGTGAAAATAATATAAGGATAATCGTTACCCCAGCAGCAATGGTCGATAAGACATTCACGAATGACAAGAAACTCCCCGTAAACCAAACACCACCTTTGATAAAGAGGACGACGAGCGCGATGATCCCGAGTGGGATAATATACTTTGTCATCCCTGAGTCTTTGTCCACGTGGTTTTTCATAAAAATTTGTTAATCACAAAGCCCCACGCTAGCTAGGTCTTACGACCCCATACCCCTTTCGAGATATAGCCCAATGACGAGAAGCTGAACGCGGGGTTCAGTATCGTCATTGGGGCTTCCTGCCATGCCACGCGGGTACCCCACGTAGTTTAGGCAAATTCGGTTTTACGAACGTTGATAATATGCTGCTTTTGAGGTAGAAAGTCAAAAGAATAAGTATGAAAATCAATAGACACTTGTATAAGACCTACTATAAAAATCAATTCCTTCTGTTTAGAAAAACGCTCTCAGATGTTTCGTTTGTGCTCGCTTTGAATAAACTTTCCAAAAAATGGCATAGAAAAGCTTTTCACATAAAAACACCACCCAGCCTATCGGCTTTCCTTCATTACATCCAATACGATCAGATTCTCAAAAAGATGACTCAAGAAAAGAAAGATTTCACAGAAGATTACTTAACCGATATCAGAAAACTCTTACTCGCATACGATTTAGGGGACGAATGGGTGAAGACCATCTATTTTGTTATGGGAGTCGGTGAATTAGTACCGCCACAATTAAATTTTAATTTAATAACCAAGGGTGATAATAAACAAAAAATGAGAGTCGTTTTAGAGCTTAATCCAGATACATCCCTAGAAGATATCGAGGCAGCTTGGCCACAAATTAAGAAAGAACAACGCGAGCTGTGGCCTAATTTTAAGCACTTTAATCTGACTCGTAAAACCAAAGAGCATTTAGAGCTATATCTTCAAGATACGAAGGAAAAATCTTCGGAGTCAGAAGTTGAAAGCGCAACAGATCTGGATATAGTTAGTCGCATTTGGAAGGATGATGAGCTGACTATATCTTCTGCTAAATTAGATAAAAAACGTCGTGCCAAGCTCCGACAGAACCGGCACAGAACCAGAAAGATGGTGTGACAATTTTTAGGGAGAAAAACTGTCATCAGTCAAAAAAAGCAGTATGGAAGTATACGGGTATAGCCAAGGTGAAGACCAAGGCTGTACCCGCAATTTTTTATCTCCTACCAAGGAAGTCTGATCAGGCGGATTGCGGGATAAGTGAACATCTGTATGAAAAACTCTCTTCAAAGAGAGCAGGTTTTAGAGCAATCTTTCGAAACGCAGGATATACAACTCGCGGCTACAATAATCGCTCTTGGCACAAGTCTTACAGCTATTGATCGAGCTGACCCTAACCGGTGCACCTTTGCCTTTGAAGATTCTTCCGACCTCAAGCGTTGCGTGGATGCTTATTGGCGTAGACAGCTTTCCATTGAGCCGCAGGCCCTCCTAGGGGCCCTGAAGGCCGTTAAATCGCGTTTGTATGGTGAGCGTTTATGAAGCTTCCAGAACAGGCGATTCGTGAGTTTCAAGCGGCCTGGTTCACGTCCTTCGGGGAAGAAATAACAACTGTAAAAGCAGAAATGGAAGGCACGCAGTTGCTCAACACTTTTAATTTTCTTCTTAATCAACATGAATATGAACAATGTGGAAAGTCAGAATCCGTCTGAGGAATTAAACGACATAACTCCGGCTCAATTCTTCGATGTAAAAAAGAATCTCGCCATCGTCACAGTGCCACTCCTCCGTAGCATCTCGGAGAAGAAACGGGGCTTTGTTCTAATCACATCGCGTCGCGAGCGCCTGGACCTAACGGATGAATCACTTTTGAGTCTAGGATATGTCTCAGAACGCATGCCACGACCTAAACAACGTTGGTCGTGGACCTCGATAAACCGTTTTCTAAAACGGGAAAGCTCGGGAACGATAGCCGCGGCTTTTGTAGCCATCCTCAAACAACTCGAAAGTCATATCGATCTCGGAGCATATGAGAACATTGAAACATTGGCACTCTGGATTATAGGCACCTATGTTTTTCGGATGCTCCCCACGTATCCTTATATCCATCTAAATGGGATGGCGGGTGCAGGAAAGACAAAGACGCTACACATTGTCTCTCTCATGGCTTTTAATGGCTGCGTTGGGACGGATACAACACCTGCTGCGCTCGTACGACTGACACACGACAACCAATCAACGCTCTGCCTCGACGAGATTGAGAAGCTTCAAAGCGCGAAAGATGAGATGAGTAAATCCGCACTCGCGATTCTAAACGTGGGTTATAAGCGAGATTCTTCGGTTCCTAAGTTAGAAGTTGCTGGGAAGGACTGGGCAATTAAGGAATTTGATCCCTATAGCCCTAAGATTCTGGCGGGTATCCGCGGGCTTGAAGGTACTTTATCGAGTCGCTGTATCTCAATAATGTTAATCAAGTCAGAGAATGAGGACATTGTGAATCATGAAGTAGATAGCGATGATCCTATCTGGGGTGGAATTCGTGATTCGATTTATGAAGGGGTCATGGCAGGAGAGTGGCTGCAGCTCAAAGAGACATATTCTAAAATAGCTGATTCTGAAATCAAGGGTCGTTCTTGGGAAATATGGAAACCCATTCTGGCTATCGCGAAACATCTAGATGGTACTTATACGGGGCTTTGTGAACGCCTTCGCCAATTCGCTCTCGATCAGTCCCGAGATAAGGCGGCGATCATGCTAGAAGAAAATTCCAGTGTGAAGATCCTTCAAGCTCTCCATAGCTACTTCACTACGCATTCCAAGCGACAAGTATCCTTTGTTCCACTTCAAGATCTGCTAGACCATGTTGCGCGCTTTGACGCAGAAACATTTCTTGATCCACGCTCCAACAACCGACATGCGTGGGTGAATAGTAGGTGGTTGTCTCATGAGCTTCGAAAAATAGGCTTAGTGAAAGGTCCGGCTCAACAACAGAAAACGTCAGGAACAAATATGAAAGGGTTTGAAATAGATTATACGGAACTTAAACGCTTCATGAAATTACATGGATTGAACCCGAATCAAGATTTTACATCTCAAGTTTAACTTACTGCACGTTCATACCTCGTAGCCGGTTACCCGGTTACCTGTGTTACCGCAGATCTTGAAAACCCAATGTTTACATGGTCAGTAACCAGGTAACCGAGGTAACCAGAAATAAGTCTATCGTCTATGGAAAAGGCTAAAAATCGTGAGATTCAACAACCTGTTACACCTGTTTCGAGAAAGATGAGTCCAGAAGATTTTAGGAAGTGGTTACGTACCGTTCCAAGCCATCTTGATCCACAGCACCTCATGAAGCAGGTACAGGAGGCGGTGATATTGGGCATTTCAACAACGGGCACGCTAAACGAAGAACAGTCTGAACTTTTAAGTAGCGGGATGATGATGCTTGGACACGAGCGTCAGTACCTTGTGGCTGAATCTGTCGTCGATGAAAGATGGAAGCCGATGGTTATGGATCTCGCTCAATCTATCCAAAAAGAATATGCCTGTGTTTCAAGTAGTGAAATTGCATTAGCCGGACTAGCGGCAAGCGCTTACTATCGCTCGCTTAGAGCGGCTCGAAAGATGAACGCCTATCTAGTGCAGACCGAAACCAATATGATTGGCGTACACCTCATGGCGACACACAGTAAAGAGATTGATCGAGCCGAGCGTCAATATCTCAGCGCAATCGACACTCTACGCAGTCGAAGACAGCCGCAGGTAAATGTGAAAATTCAAACGAAGGCAGCTTTTTTCAACGAGAGCCAAACGATTAATTGTGCGCCCCAATCCTATGCGGAAACCAATGACCCTCAATGATTACGGAAAACAAAAGACACTTGCTGACGCCTGTCAAAGAATCGAAGTGCGGAAGATTGTCGGCGAGCATGGGAAGTTGATGAAACATAGCTTGGGAGAGAGCGGCATCAATATCAACGAAGTTCACATATCGTTTACAGGCAGCAGAACGGGCAATGGAGGCTTACGGTTTTGGTTCAGCTGCCCCGTCTGCTCAAAGCGAGTCGGCACCCTCTATCAGTGTTCTGGCGGTATAGGCTGCAGAACCTGTTTTAGATTGGACTACCGATCGCATAGATATAAAGGAATGATCGAATCAAGCTTGGGAACTTCGTCTAATTAAGGTAAAATTGACCCTAGATATGAATGAAAATTTGCAGCCGAATGTGAAGAGTATTCGATTCTTCCTGTATGCACGGAAATCGACTGAATCGGACGATAGACAGGTTTTGAGTATCGACTCCCAGATCGAAGAGACGCAGAAAATGGCAGCCGCTCAAGGACTCAAAATTGTTGGCGTCTTCAAGGAGCAAATGAGCGCCAAGGCGACAGGTCGTCCGAAATTCAACGAGATGATGGATCGGATTGAAAAGGGTGAAGCAAACGGGATTATTGCATGGCACCCCGATCGTTTGGCGCGCAACGCTTCGGATAGCGGACGGATCATTGATCTCCTCGACCGTGACATGATTCTCGATCTCAAGTTCAATCAGTATAATTTCGAGAAGACGCCACAGGGCAAATTCATGCTGACCATTATGATGGGTCAGGCCAAGTATTTTTCTGACAACTTGGGAGAGAATGTAAAACGAGGCAATCGCTCGAAGTTAAGTCTTGGTTGGCTTCCCGGTTTGGCACCGCTCGGCTATCTCAATAAACTGGATGACCACACGATCATTCAGGATCCAGAACGCGCACCAATCATACGTCGTATCTTTGACTCAGTTCTTCTTGGGACTTCGCCACTGCAGATCGTGCAAGTTGCGAATAATGAATGGGGTCTGCGGACACGATACAAAAAACCTTTGGCCACCTCTAAGATATACGAGTTATTACGGAATCCATTTTACGCTGGACTCATTGAACGAAAAGGAGAACGATATCAAGGTGCTCACGAGCCAATCATCTCATGGGAGGAATATCTGAGACTCCAGGATATTTTGAGCGGTCGATCATCTCCGCACACGGTCTCGTATGATTTTGTCTTCAGAGGGTTCATTCGTTGTTCGTGTGGTCGCATGATTACGCCGGAGCAGAAAATAACAAAGGGAAGGACGTATCGTTATTATCACTGCACATGGTCAAGGAAGCGTGGTGAAGAGAGGTGCGAGCAACCCGTGATTGAAGAAGGGGAACTCGAGAAGCAGATTATTCGTGCCCTCAAGGCTGTGAGACTCCCGCATCCACTGGCAGTATGGTTAAAGGATTGGTTACCTCTCCAACACGAATACGAAGCGCGTACCCGCCTTAAAGACCTCGAAGCGCTACAGAAAGAGTATGCGACCGGACAAATCTTCTTAGATCGTCTTCTCGATGCCTACTTGAAGAACCTCATCGTAGAAGAAGAGTATCAGCGCCGAAAGAAGGAAAAGGAAGACGCAATGTTTCTCGTCAAGGAAAATATCGAGGGCTTTGAGCACCGTGTAAAGCGCTGGGAGGAGTCTTTGATTGAAGCCTTTGATTATTCGATGTTGCCACCTGAGAAGACGGAAGATCCTAAATCGCCTCTGTCGAAAACGCTTCTCCAGCAAATCGCTTCGAAACTCGTATTGCATGATAAAAACCTAGCGATTGATTTGAAAAAGCCGTATGTATTGCTTGGAGAGATCAACACGCTCGTGAATCAAAACATGGATAGCTTCGAAACCATGAAAACCCGCATGGCTATAACAAAAAACCCATCTTTATTAGATGAGTTTCCTGTATGGCAGGGGCGGGGGGAATCGAACCCACGCTAACGGTTTTGGAGACCGTTGTACTACCATTATACGACGCCCCTAAATATTATTTGTATCCTAATCTCTTCATGAGGCCTTGGTATGATGAAGCGAATTTTTTGAGATCAATTTCACGCTTTCTCGCCTTCGCTTCGTCAACGTACGCTTCGTAGTAGACCAGGTTTACGGGCCGTCGATTACGGGTGGAATCAACGAGTCCGTTCTGATGTTCTACTAATCGCTCTTGAGGTGTTCTATTGGTAAAACCTATGTAGAAACCGGCGTCTTTTTCGGATTTCAGAAGATAGATGTGATGCATTATAAAAGAATAAGTGGGGGCATCGCCCCTCCATTCGCGAATGGAGGGGTTGGAGACCTTTGTACTACCATTATACGACGTCCCTATAAAGCGAATGGTGACGAGAGAATACGGGCTTGGGCCAAAAAAATCAAGATCTTACCACCGTTTCGCATCTTCGATTGCTTGCAGGAGTCGTTCCGGATTTACACTGGGTATAAAAACCACGGGAATTTTGGGGTCCGTCCGCTCGATCAAGACGCCTCGATGCACCAAAAGATATGAAGGAATCGAGAAGGGGAGGGTGAGTGCTTTGATGGGTAACGGTGTTGTCTCCGGGACTTGATAAAACGCCCCTTTCCGCGTCACAATAGAAGAACGAACTGGTCGAAGGAACCATAGTGAATATTTAACGACTCGCAGGAATGGGAAAGCGCAAGCAAAAAGTCTCAACCTCTTGTTGCAGGGCGGTATAGAATGGATCGGTCCGAAGTTGTTCGCGAAAGTTTGTGAGAAAGATATGACGTGCCTCTTTATCCGTTGGCATTTGCAGGGCGGCGATATGATCTGCAAAGCGCTTGATCCATTCTGCGATTTGCTTCATTGCTTCTTCCTTCATGCCGCGACTCGTGACGGCAGGAGTTCCGATGCGGAGACCGCTTGGATAAAATGGAGAGCCTTGTTCGGTCGGAACGGTATTTTTGTTGGTGTAGATACCAACGCGTTCTAACCCTTCATGGAAGAGGGTTCCACGACTTGATCCTGTTGGACTTAGATCCATGAGGATGAGATGGTTATCCGTTCCATCAGAAACGAGTTTAAAGCCGTGTTGTTTGAGTTCGTCGGCGAGGGCGTGGGCATTTTTTACAATTTGAGCTGCGTACTCTTTAAATGCGGACCGATTTGCTTCTAAGAGAGCAACACCAATTCCTGCGATGGTATTTAAATGAGGGCCTCCCTGCAGGCCGGGGATGATGGTGCTGTCGATTTTGTTTCCGAGTTCAGGATCTTTGTCTAGTCCTTTTTGGGTGACCATGATCATCGCTCCACGTGGACCACGTAGCGTTTTATGTGTGGTCGTTGTTACAATATGTACGTGCGGGACCGGACTTGGATGTTGTCCGGCTACAATTAATCCACTGGTATGAGAAATATCAGCAACGAGCAACGCACCAACTTCATCCGCGATCTCGGCAAACCCTTTGAAATCAACAGTTCGGGGGAGAGCGGTTCCTCCGCACCAAATCAGTTTAGGTTTGTGCTCTTGGACGAGACGACGAAGTTCTGCGAGATCCGGTTGTCCGTCTGCAGTTGCGTGGTAGGGGATGCTTTTCCAGAGTTTTGAGGTGGCATTGAATTTCCAGCCATGGGTGAGATGTCCCCCGCTCAACAAATCAAGACCACAATAGCTATCACCTGGGTTTAACGTGGCAAGATACACGGCGAAATTTGCGGGGCTACCAGAATAAGGTTGAACGTTTGCATGAGGGACGCCAAAGAGTGCCTTGGCACGATCTCGAACAAGATTTTCAAGCG
This sequence comes from uncultured Gammaproteobacteria bacterium, assembly GCA_964359565.1. Taxonomy (GTDB): domain Bacteria; phylum Patescibacteriota; class Patescibacteriia; order 2-12-FULL-60-25; family 2-12-FULL-60-25; genus JAGOTP01. The sequence goes on along the minus strand of CAYHTN010000003.1, from coordinate 6,429 downwards.
GATCAACGACGCTATTCCCGGAATAGTATCGTCGGCCAGGATATCCTTCAGCGTATTTATCTGAAAGGGTGGTGGCGAGCGCTTCGAGGACGGCTAAAGAGGTGTGATTTTCTGAAGGGATCAAGGTCAGGCCTCGATTTTGACGATCGGTTTCTGCAAGAGCAAGCTGTGCGATTTGTGGGTCAATTTCTGAAAGATGAGACATAGGATAGGGGTAGGTACGTCTGGCAGACGCCCTAAAAAATAAAATCAGAACAACGTATGTCTCAAAAAATTACAGCATAATGGAGCTAGCATAGGGGAAGGATGAAAAATAGACAACCGCCGAGGTAAACTCGACGGTTGTGGGCAAAATTCTCTCTGATTTAGCGCAAGCAGGTGGTAGGAAGATCGCTGCCTAGACGGGCGGCGCACCAGGCGAAGGATTGGTTATAGTTTCCTTGGAATTGGTTGCCTCCGTAGCCGGGGAGATAAAAGGCGAACGGTCCGCTCGCGCCTTCCGTCGTCCATGTTCCCGTGAGGACGGAGGAGCTGTTGCTATAGGTGATCTGTCCATTGACTCGTCTATTGCCACAGTAGGTTCCGGTGACCGTATTATTTGTACGGGTGAGATCCATGGTCATATTGTCGCAGGCGACTGGAAGCGAAATGCGCCAACTCGTGTCGCTAAAGCTACATCCTTTCCGAAATGGGACATCGTCTTGCGCGCCGCACCATTGAGCGCTGTTCGCGAATGTTCCCGTAAATGTTTTTCCATCCTCGCTAAAGGTCCATTCAAATGTTCCATTTCCAGCCGCAGAGGCATATGTGCCCGAAAGAACCTTTCCTCGTAGGGTACCATTGATTGCTCCGATCGCGTTGTAGAGAGAGTTGCTATACGTTCCTTCTACGATGGATTCATTCTGACGGAGGGTGACTTCACCAAAGTTGTGATACCAATGACCGGCGACTTTGAGAACTTCCGTTGGAGAAGGTGCCGGTGGGTTTAGAGGCTGGACGACGTTGTGACTGGTGCAGCGTGAGAGATTAAAGTTAATGGTATCGGCAACAACATGATCGTTATCTGAAGTGACGCGAACGCGAGCCCAGGCGAGATTACGATCAGGTGCTTGTGAAGGGTATAAGGTATAGCTCACGCGTTTTGTTCCGCTCTGTTCGAAAACGAGATTCACGTCTTTATTGGAACCGTCGCTAAATTCCCACCGTACTTGAGCCGTCCCCGCTTTATTTGCCCAAGCGTCCGTATGAAGGACATAGGGTTGAGTGCAGACAGGTTCTGTGGGGCTTGCGCTCAGTTTTGCGCTCTCAACTCGAAAGGCGAATGGATTAGACGGTGGTGCTGGATTGGTAGGGGTTGTCGCACTCTCTTCTCGCGGAGCGACCTGTCCAGGGGTGTAACTCGTTGTGTTTGAACGAGTGCGACAATCAATTTTGAAATAGGCTTCGTTCGATCCGTAGTTATTCGGAGAAATAATATGATATCTCACCCAGCCGCTATAGCTTCCTGCGAGATCCCAGCTATATTCGACCGGTTTCATGCCTGTTCCATGAGAGGCGAGTGAAAGGGTTGGACTTCGGATTCCATCACTCCGTTCCCAATAGTACTTAATGGTACCGGAACCATACATGTTAATCAGGCCTTGAAAGTTGACACGCTGTTGGCAGCTCGTCATGTAATCAGGACTGGCTTGCAGACTCGCGCCTCTGACTTCTGCAGAGAAGGTCAAGCTTTGATCATCAGGATTTGGATTCAAACAGGTGAGGCTGAATTCGGCTTGGTTGGAACTTACGTCGACAGGGGAGAGAATATGAAGCTTCTGCCAACCACGCCAATTTTCACGTGCATTACGAGGACGAGGAATCCAAGATGTGATCACTTGCTTCGTCCCCGCTTCGGTAAAGGTGAGGGTTTCCATCGAAGAGCTTTCTACGGGAGAACCGATCGCTTCCCAACGATATTTCACGGTGACCGGTCCATCAACGGTAATCGTCCCGGTGTAGTCAAAGACTTGATTGCACGCCTGGCTTGAAAGCGGAAAAACGTTTGCTGACGCTTGAACGCTGATACCTGGTTTTGGAGCGATGGGGCCAACGCCTAAATCATCCGCTGTTAATACTCCATCTTCAAAGAGAGTCTTATCTTCTTCATCTCCAAGTGTTCCAGCCAAGCAGTGTTCGACGTAGTCATAAAAGCGTAGCCGCGCATCGGCACGATCGCTATTGAGTGTTTCAAGAAATTCCGCCCGTTGTTCGGCCCAAACATGAGTGATGATGCTACGGTCCGTCGCGTTTGCATAGCGATGAAGATTTGTACGTAGGCTATTCAGAACTTGTGTCAGACTCCCAAGATTCACGGCGCGTTTCATCCATGCTTGTAGACGTTCATCTGAATCTGAATTATAGACAGCGATAAATCCTCGGAGTTCTTCTTGATCCGCTCGCGCGACCCTCTCACTCGCTTGATCAAGCGCTTGCGTCAAGCGACGGCTAGAATTCGCAAGAGCTCGTTCTCGACTGAGACGGGTCACGCTGTTTTGGGCGGCGCGTACACGGAATCCGAGCTGGCGTTCCCATTCGCTGCGAATATGGGCATTGTAGTCTTCCTGCGCGTCACGTAGATCGAGTTGTAACGACGGCGTCGCGGAACTGATACAAGAAACGAGGCTGGGTTCTGTTTCGGCCATGGGTGCCGTGAATCCAACTCCGGGAAAGAGAAGGCAAGCGCTTAAGATACAGGTGCTAATGGCGGTAAAGGGGCGATGCATAATAGAAGGGGAATAAAGTGCTTTCTAGTATACTCTGTTATCAAGACGGGGGCATCTTTCCCGCTATTCTTGACACCTATTCCGACCCTTCCTATACTGCCTTTAGCACTCAACTCTGGAGAGTGCTAGAGTATGGAGCCACGTTTAGCACGACTCTTACAGGTCGTTATCGAAGAATATATCGAAACGGCGGAGCCCGTCGGTTCGCAGCATCTCGTCGATCGTTACGATCTCGAGGTGAGTTCGGCGACCGTACGCAACTGGTGTGCAGAATTAGAGGCGTCTGGACATCTGATGCAGCCTCACACCTCTGGTGGGCGTATCCCGACCGAGGCGGGCTTTCGGGAATACGTCTCTCTATTCGTCACCCCAAAGGTTGCTTCTAAGCGCGAACGCGAAACGCTTGAGCGTGCTTGGCAGAGCAGTGAAGAGGCGGACCGCCGCTTCAAGGCGCTCGCAAAAACGCTCGCGGATCTCTCGGGACAAGCGGCGATCGTGGGTCATGGCGAAGCCGATACCTTTTATACGGGTCTCTCCCAGCTCTTTTCTCAACCAGAGTTTCGTAACTGGCAACAAGTTGTCTCTCTCACCGAAGTTCTGGATCGGTTAGATGAGGCGCTCAATGCCATGCGACAAACAGATATCCGCGAACCGAGGATCCTCCTTGGACAAGAATGTCCCTTTGGTCCGGCCTGTGCCATCTTGGTCTGCGCCGTTCCAACAGGCTGTATCGGCATTCTTGGTCCAATGCGTATGGAATATACGATGGTCGCAAATTTACTCCACAGTACCTATCAATTGATCGCCACTCCTTAATCTCTGTCTTCTATGGATGAAACAACTTCCCCAGTCCCTCCCGGAGATATCACGAGTCCTGCTTCGGCTACTGATCTCGAAACGCTGAAATCACAATGCGAGGAATATCTGTCTGGTTGGCGTCGCGCGCAGGCAGATTATGCCAATCTCCAGCGTGAGCGTGATCGAGACCGGATCGAGTCTTTAAAATATGCAAATACGCAGCTCCTCCAGTCTCTTCTTCCGGCGCTCGACCAGTTCGCGATCGCCATGCGTTTTCTTCCTGAAACGAAAACGTTGCCTGAGGCAGAACGTAAGTCCTGGGACTCATGGCTCATTGGGATCCGGGCCGTACAAGGGCTTTGGGATCAGGCCGCTATCGGTGCTGGTCTCGAACGCATTCCTGTCACGGGCCATTTTGATCCGATGCTTCATGAAGCCGTGTCTCAAGAGCCGGCGGAAGGACTTCCTTCGGGAACGATCAAACGCGTGGTTCAAGACGGCTGGCGATTGTATGGCAAGATTCTTCGTCCCGCTCAGGTGGTCGTGGTTCAAGAAACGGATGAATCTGCCTTGTCGTCAGACGTGTCCTCACCTGCATAAAGGATAACGAATAAATTATTAAAATATTTTATTTCATTCCCTATGTCTCTCATCAAATGGTCCCCGTTCGCGCCGTTCTTTGATCAGACGGCATTCGAAAACATGGATAAGCTTTTCGACGAAGCGCAGTCTGCTCTTCCCATGACACGCGGATCACAGAGCTTGGTCCCACCGATCGATATGTATGAGACAGAAACATCTGTCGTCGTCGAAACCCCGATGCCAGGGATTGATCCCAAGCGCCTCGATATCTCAATCGAGAATGGCATTCTCTCGATTAAAGCGACCAGCGAACGAAAAACAGAGGTTGATGATAAGAACTACTATCGCAAAGAAGTTCGCTACGGATCCGTGTTTCGTCAGATCGCCCTGCCAAATCGAGTCATCGCAGATAAAACCGAGGCGGTCTATGAGCAAGGGGTTCTCAAGCTCACCATGCCCAAAATTGTGAGCGACGGCGGTGCGGTAAAAGTGCAAATTAAAGGAAATTCCTAATTGTTATCAATGAAACTGTATGGCAAAAATTCTCGGGATTGATCTTGGAACCACCAACTCTTGTGCAGCCATTGTCGAAGGGGGTCAGCCTAAAGTCTTAGAAAACAGCGAAGGCGCACGCACAACACCGTCTGTGGTTGCCGTGACAAAAACGGGAGAGCGTTTGGTGGGCCAGCTTGCGAAGCGTCAGGGGGTGGTGAATCCTACCAACACCGTTTTCTCGGCCAAGCGTCTTATTGGTCGTCGTTGGGACGATGTAGAAGTGCAACGCGACATTAAATGGTTTCCGTACAAAGTGACGCAAAAGGGTGAGGGTTTACGCATCGTCATGGGAGAGAAAGATCACTCTCCAGAAGAGATCGCGGCCATGGTGCTTCAGAAAATTAAAGCGGATGCCGAAGCGCGTCTCGGTGAAAAGATTACCGAAGCCGTGATCACGGTACCGGCCTATTTTGATGACTCTCAACGTCAGGCAACGAAGGTTGCGGGCGAAATCGCCGGTCTCACCGTTCGTCGCATTATCAACGAACCAACGGCCGCCGCGCTTGCCTATGGGTTTGATCGAAAGAAAGACGAGAAAATCGTCGTGTACGACCTTGGCGGAGGAACATTCGATGTTTCTGTGCTTGAAGTCGCCTATGATGCTTCTGCAAGTCAGAACACGATTGAGGTTCGGGCAACCAATGGTGATACGCATTTAGGCGGAGACGATTTTGACCAACGTATTATTTCTTGGATTGTTGATGAGTTCAAAAAAGCCGAAGGCATCGATCTTTCCAAGGATACTCTGGCATTACAGCGTATTAAAGATGCCGCCGAGCGTGCGAAAATCGAGCTTTCGAGCGCCATGGAAACCGAAGTAAATCAGCCATTTATTACGAGTGATGCCACGGGACCTAAGCATTTGCTCTTAAAGTTGACGCGCGCAAAATTGGAGCAGCTGGTCGGTGACTTGGTCGAAAAATCCCTTGAGCCATGTAAGAAAGCACTCGCTGATGCAAAACTTTCGATCGGTGATATCCACGAAGTGATTCTCGTCGGAGGGATGACACGCATGCCGCTCGTGATCCAGACGGTTGAGAAGTTTTTTGGAAAGAAGCCAAATGCTTCGGTCAATCCGGATGAGGTCGTCGCTCTCGGTGCTGCCATTCAGGCCGGAAATTTACAAGGAGATATTAAAGGCGAACTCCTCCTTTTGGATGTTTCTCCGCTTTCACTTGGTCTCGAAACTCTTGGTGGTGTCATGACAAAAATCATTGAACGAAATACGACGATCCCAACGTCTAAATCACAGATTTTCTCGACTGCAGCAGACGGTCAGACATCGGTGGAGATTCACGTGCTTCAAGGAGAGCGTGAGATGGCAACAGATAACCGTTCGCTTGGACGTTTCACTTTATCGGGTATTCCCACGGCGCCTCGAGGCGTTCCGCAGGTTGAAGTCTCTTTCGATATTGATGCGAACGGGATCTTATCTGTCAAAGCGAAAGATAAAGCGACGAACAAGGAGCAGCAGATCACCATTACCGCTTCGACCAATCTCTCAAAGGATGAAGTTGAACGCATGCGTAAAGAAGCCGAAGCGCATGCGGAAGAAGATAAGAAGCGTCGCGAAGGAGTCGAGGTAAAGAACATGGCCGAGACGATGGTCTATACCACCGAAAAAATGCTCAAAGAGCATGGGGAGAAGGCGAAACCGGAAGATAAGAAGGAAGTTGAAGAAAAGCTTGAAGTCCGAAAAAATATCAAGGATACAGATGACTTAGAGGCG
>CAYHTN010000002.1:0-41634 GCA_964359565.1 uncultured Gammaproteobacteria bacterium | reverse complement strand
GCGGGTGCTGGAGCTGGGCTTGGGGCCGGGGTCGGAGCTGGTGCTGGAGTAGGGGTTGGAGTTGGGGCGGGTGCCGGAGCAGGGGTCGTTGGACGGGTGGTCGTTGCCGCTGGAAGACCGATGACGCTTGGCGCGCTGATGCTACCGCCACCACCACCTCCGCCGCCACCACCTCCGCTCCCGGCAGTACTCGCAGCACGTACAATGCTTGCCGTAGCCGTGCCAACATCAGGGCCGCCATGGGTATCTGTATACGTGGCGGTGCCCACACCCGAGGCAAAGAAGTCAAAGATGCCATTATCCGTGGCGATCGTGCCTGTATGCGTCGTCACCGCTGAGGTATTACGGAAGATACCGGTCGAAGCACCCGTCTCTGTTAAGGTGATAGATTCACTGTCACTCCCAGAAGCGCTATCTCCTGCGAAAGGAACAACGATCGTTTCAACGACTGATCCGTTCAAGTTACGATTCTGATCTCTCACCGTAAGGTAGATCGAATCTCCTTCAGCAATAGAAGCGACAACTGTTCCTGCACTATCGGTCACACGGGTGTAATCCACGGGATGACGGAAGGCACCTGTACCAGTCGAAACTGTTCCGCTATTTGTAATGTCACCCATCGCCGTCAGGATACTGGATCCAAGTGAGACGGTCGCACCAGAAGCAACGGTCGTTGTCGCCATGGCCGTGGTTGATGCAGTGACCGTGTACGTTGCTCCGCCGATGAAGTCGAGAGAGTAATAAACGGCGCTGCCGACGTTACTCGCCGAACTACCGGTATAGCGCACACGTGAGGTTCCAGCGCTAAAAGTACCTGAATTAGTCAGTGACGAGCCGAAGTTAAGTGTGCCTGCGGCATTAATCGTACCAGTATTCGTAAATGCGGCAGTTGAAGTCACAGTTGGGCCGTAGGAACCACCTGCAACAAGAGTCAGGGTTCCAGCATTTGTACCGCCTCCAACTAAGATCAAGTGCACGGCCTCTTCAGAAACCCCAGAGTTTGTCATGGTCAGCGTTGCCCCAGAATCAATATTGAATGTTCCTGTGACCGTCGATGTGACAGAGGAGCCGCTCAACGTTGCCGTTCCACGAATCCGGAGATTATTATAAGTGAGCTGATTCACACCTACGCTTGATCCATGGAAGATGACCGTTCCTGACTGTGGATTGAAGGTGCCGGTATTCGTAAGCCCCCCAACTAGGACCAGCGTTCCAGAACGGCCATGAATGGTCCCAGTCGTCGGATTCGTGAGGACACCTGTCGAAGTCACCGTTCCCGAACCAAGATCAAGCGTGCCATTGTTTCGGAATGTTCCCGTAATCGCGATACTCCCCGTTGTACCGATACCGATCGAACCTGTAGAGCTCACCGTTGACCCAAAGCTTAACGTTCCATTTGAAGTTGTAGCCGTATTACCAGCTGCAATCGTTGCAGCCCCAACCACCGTTAGTACTGCTGATTGAGAATCAAGCGTTCCTCCCGTTCCACTTAGATCTAATGTATTTACGACCGTAGAGCTGGCACTCAAACCAACCGTGCAAGCGCTTTTTTGAATAGCAAGATTATAATAGACCGCTCCTTGAGCAGACTGACTTGCACTTCCTACAAATCTAAACGTTCCTGTTTGTGGAGTCATTGAGCCCGTATTCGTGAGATTTCCCGCCAAAGCAAAAGAACCAGTCGTTCCACCATAGAAAGTACCTGAATTAGTCAGAGAACCTGAGGTGGTTACATTCGCAGAAGTGAGGTTAAATTGACCCGCGTTAGTCAAGTCTCCGAGGATACTGAGGCTTGATGCTCCAGTCATATTAACCATCTGCGCACCAGCTGCGATCGTTAAATTCCCCAAAACCGTACTGCTACTTGAAGAAAAATCAACCGCCTCAGCACCTGTCGTTTCTATAGAGAGGTGATAGAAAAGAACCGCTGGAAGATTGCGCGTGGCGGATAAGGATCCGCGATATTTTACCGTTCCGGTATGCGGATTGAAAGTCCCAGAATTCACGAGCCCTCCTAAGATCACCAACGTTCCAGAGCGTCCATTAAAGGTTCCCGTACTTGTGACATGACCTGTCGTGGTCGCAATACCCGTCGTCCCTAAACTAAGGGTGCCATTATTTTGAAGGGTCCCTCCAAAAAAGAGATTACCTGTTGTCCCAATGCCGATGGCACCGCTAGAAGTCACCGTGCTTCCAAAGTAGAGGTTTCCTGATGTTGAAGTCACCGTGCTGTTAGAGTTCAGAGAGGTGCTCCCACCAACAGAGAAGTTCGTCGTGACGAAATCGTACGTTGTGGCTGCAGTACTTGAAGCAGTAAAGTAACCAAGGACCGTGGATGTGACTGCTGTCACGGTCACCGTCCCGGCACCCGTACGAATGGATTCGAGATTGTTAAAGTAGGTGTTGCTTGCGGTGCCATGCGTACTTGGACGGATGTCTTGAGTTGCGGCGGCACCGGCAAAGCGGACGATACCGGTACCAGCGTTAAAGGTACTTGCTGTGAGGTCTAAGTTGCCCATCACCACCAATGTTCCGGAACCAATATTTATCGTTCCTCCTGCGGTGCTCGTGGCATTACCGGTCGTGGTTGCGGTGCCACTCCCAAGAGCCAACGTGCCGTTGTTGAAAAACGTGTTTGAAAACAAGATATTACCCGCACCAGCCGTCGACGTCACAGAACCCGTTGAAGACACGGCGCCTGTAAACGTCAAATTACCACTTACGAGGGTTACTGCGCCCCCCGCATGAACATTCGTCGTTCCATCAACCGTGAGGTTGAATGCACCTAGATTAACAGTGCCCGTGACTGCCAGTGATCCAATATTTGCAATATTTGCGGTCAAGAGCGTTGAAGTTGCTGCCCCCACAATGACGTCATCAGCTGCGGTCGGTACGCGACCACAAGACCAATTTGCGATCGTACTAAAATTATTTGTTGCTTCAGTCGAAGCAAAATTACACACTAATGCATCGGCGGCATGCAGAGGCAGCGACAGTCCGATCAAGCCAAAAAGAGCAAGCATTAAAAGACCTCCCCCAAACCCCCTCATTCGAGGATGATTTGATAAAACACTTCGCAATGAAATCATAGTTTAATGAAAATTTTCTTAGGGTGCGTATTTGGGAGGGATCTTACCATAGAAATGATCAACCACTATATCTTAATCATAGATAAGTTATACACAGGCCAAATAAACTTCTTCTTTCTTATTTTAGTTCGTGAACTTTTGCCTTATTCTTGCTACCCTCTTCAACATGACCTCTTCTCTTCCTCCAAACGCGACCGTCACCTTTCAAAGTGAGCTTTTTACCATCTATACGTGGCCACAACAACTTTACGACGGTAGCACGAAGACTTTTGAATGCTGCGTTCGACCCAGCGGAGTTGTCGTGATGGGATTTTTAGATCCTGAAACAGTTCTTCTTACCAAACAAGAACAACCACATCGTGAACGATCATTCTTCGATCTTCCCGGTGGACGGATGGAACCAGGGGAAGATTCTGAGATGGCAGCGCGACGAGAGTTCTTGGAAGAAACTGGTTATGAGATTGATCGTTTAGAACCTTGGTTTACTGATACTCAACAAGGCGTTATTCGCTTCTCTCAATTCTTCTTTTGGGCCACGGATCTTCGACGAGCGTCTGAGAAGCAACAACTCGATGGCGGCGAACGTATCACGGTCATCCCCACTTCTCTCACGGATTTTCGTGATCATTGTCTTAACGATACACTACGAAATCGCATCACCGCTTTGGCGTGGCTGCGTCTGCGTGAAAATCCAGACGCGCAAAACCACCTTCGAGCCTTCCTGAGATAATTGGTTTCGCGTACACTACCAACAATTATGTCATGGCGACGTGTTGCGAGTACGTGTGGACTGATCTTGCTGGGCGCAGGAGCAACCGGCATTGGTATGGGAACGGTCCTTTTCCATGCTCGCACCGAACGCGACACATTAAAAGAACATGTCCGTGCCACCGAAGCCCAGATCACTTCGTTACAAGACGAACACACACGCCTCATGGCCGAAGCCTCTGTTCGCGTTACCAAAGCCGAAGAAACACGACAAGCAACCCAACAAGAACTCAAGACGTTTCTTCGTGCTCAAGAACTTCTCACCAGCGCTCCGACATTTCCCTCCCCCGACCTGCGTCTTCGTCGTACTTGGAATGAAACCCTCTCGGTTCCGTTAGGAATCTCCATTCGTACGCCTACATTTGCACCCGCAAATGTAAACGACCAATCGCTCACGGCAACAATTAACGGGACTCCCCAAACTGCTGGAGATTTGTGGTTTTCTCTCACGCGTTTCACGCCAGACGGTGAACGTAGCCTGATCGGACAACTTCAGACAACCTCAAGCGTCCGTTACCGGATCGGAAACCGTCTATTAACTGGCGTTCGAGGAACATTTCATACGGATCGAAGTATTGCCTTTGTTTTACGGGTGGAACAGAATGGTCGTCCTGAACAATTGATCTGGATTCGAGCCATTCCTCCTCTCACCGAACCACGCTTGCTCGAAATTCTCTCAACGCTTACGTTTGCGTCATGAGTTCCGCCTCCGCATCTTCTTCTCTCCTTCGTTGGTATCAAAAAAATGGTCGCGTCCTTCCTTGGCGCAACACCCGCGATCCCTATCGCATCCTCGTAAGCGAAATCATGTTGCAACAAACGCAGGTTGCCCGGGCGTTGTTTTTCTATGATCGTTGGCTCGCGCAATTTCCTCGTTGGGAGACGCTCGCCATCGCATCGAATGCGTCCGTCATTCACGCCTGGGCTGGTCTTGGCTATAACCGCCGCGCACTCATGCTCCGTGATATTGCGAAGCAAATCGTGAAACACGGTGTCCCCACGAACGAACAAGAATGGGGAAGTCTAAAAGGCATCGGACCGTATACCGCTGCTGCTCTCACGAGTTTTAGTTTGCAACAACGCGCCCTTCCTATCGATACCAACATTCGTCGCGTGATTGGTCGCGCCTGTCTTGGTATTCCCTATCCAGATCTAAAGGATGACGCCGTGATTCTCCCGGTTCTCGATCAATTCACCCCGGTACGTGGAAAATATTATGATATTCCGCAAGCACTCTTTGATGTCGCAAACTTGATCTGCACCAAAGCGACGCCAAAGTGTCTGATCTGCCCACTTAAGGAAACGTGCAAGACAAAAGCAGGATTTCTAAAACAGGAATATCACCTTCCTGCAAAGGGAAGTGTGACAGTGAAGGAACGTATCCATGCCGGGAAAAAATTTCCTGATCGTATCTTCCGTGGTCGCATACTCGGCCTTGTACGTACAGAGCCAAAAACCTGGACTCGAGATACGATCGGACCACAAGCAGATGAAACGTACCATCGCAAAAACGATCGCCTGTGGGTATATGCAATGATTGAGCGCCTCATCAAAGATGGACTCATGAGAGAGACCGAAGGAAAGTTGCATTTATAAGGCCGATGCAGGCAATTCATTCCCCCAACCGAAACAGTTCCATTGCGTTCTCGGTTGTTTGTGTGGCAATTTCGTCGAGGGTGATTCCTCTTACACGTGCAACATGTTTTGCGACTTCCTCAACCCAGGCTGGTTCATTGCGCTTGCCTCGATAGGGCATGGGGGCGAGATACGGGGCATCTGTTTCGAGCAAGAGACGTGCTAAAGGAATGCGTTCAATGGTTCGATCGATCGCCTGTTCTGGAAGCTGTGTTTTGCGAAGTGGAAATGTCGCAATTCCATTGACGGCGATATAACACCCAAGATCGAGAAGGGGCTTTGCCTCTTCCCAGGTCCCCGTAAAAGAATGGACGACGGCACGAACAGTGCAGCCTCTGCCTTGCTCTTGTTGGAGCAATTCCGCTAAACGCGTAAGGGCATCTCGACAGTGGATGATGAGAGGAAGATCTAACTCCTGTGCCACCAATACGTGTTGCAAAAACGCCTCTTCTTGAATCCGGCGTGATTCCGTTGCATCACGTCCTTCGTCGATCCGATAATAATCTAATCCTGTCTCGCCAATACCAACGACGCGCGGAGAAGAACGAGCGATCTGCCGCAAACGATCGACATCCAACGTCTGTTCATGCGTTTCTCCTTCTTGTTCATCGTGAAAGTCAGAGGTGAAATGTTCCGGATGCAAACCGACCGTCGCCCAAAGATGCTCGTGCGTTTCTGCAAACGTAATCCCCCGCTCGCTATTTTGGAGCGAGGTTCCGATGGTGATCCCCCAGATCTGCTTTTCACGTAAGCGCCCAAGAACGGCGGGAAGATCATCCTGGTAAGGAGGAAAGTGTAAATGACAATGCGTATCTATTAAGTAAGGACTCATAAGAAACGTTGGACCACCGGTAAAATCAGGGCTTGTGACCAAAGAGCAATCCGTGATTGAGCCGCCCACGCCATCCAACGAGGATCAATGCGGAAGAGAAAGAGGAGATACGTCGCGCCCCCAATAAACACGACACCTGTGAGAAGACCGAGAAGCGCGCCCAGAAGACGATTGATCGTTTCAAGAAATGGGATGATGGTGAGAATTTTGAAGACGACGTGTACGAGCTGAAACAGAAACGCCACCGCTCGGTCCATGACAATGAAGACACCAATAAACGAAACGAGGTACGCGATGGCTGGATATTGTGGAACAAGCATCGTCACTCGAGAGAGAACGAATGGCGACCACAACCGCGCGAGCACAAAGCCCACCGTGATCCCGATCAGTTGCCCAATCGTGAGGATAAATCCTCGTCGATACCCGTTTACGAGAAAACCCAGCAGGAATAGCCCTAAAACGAGATCGACGACGGGAACAGGCATATACCCTCTAGTCTACGCGGTTGTCACCGCTTGTTCCACTCGTGGGAAGAGGGGCTTCGGTTCTCCAAGGAGAGCTCCTGGCGTAAGGCCACCCCAGATCAAAGCCTGATCCCATTCTTTGGAAAGTTCTTGCTCTACATCAAGACCCAGCTGCGCGAAGATCTTCTTGGCCGTCTCAGGCATGACGGGCGACACGAACCAGGCATACCAACGACATGCCTCAAGCAAAGAATATAATATCTTCGCGACGGCTTCTGGATCTATTTTTACGAGCTTAAATGGTTGAGTATCTTCAATATACTTATTGGCGTCCACAATGCCCGAAGAAACCTTATCTCTTGATCCCCATATCGTAGCGAGCAAACTATCATATCGATGCATCAGATAAGCTTCAGTCACCTGTGATTTTATGATGCTTAATCCCTCTGCTCCAAGCCATAAACTATTTTGCTCTGCTCCCCGACAAGTCGCCGTATCCACCGTTGGTACCTTGCCATCAAAATATTTTCGACTCATGGCAATGGCACGGTTCACAAGATTACCGAATGTATTGCCCAAATCAGATGTATAGCGATCTTTCAGACGTTCATAAGAGAAGTCGCCGTCATCCCCAAATGGGGTTTCGCGCAACAAGAAATATCGTACCGTTTCAGAGCCATATTTCTGACATAACGGGATTGGATCAATCACGTTCCCTATCGACTTACTCATTTTTTGACCGTTCACGGTGATAAAACCATTCACGTAGATCCGTTTTGATGTTGGCAGATTTGCGGACAAGAGCATCGCTTGCCACATGGCCGATTGCTGACGCAGGTTGTCTTTTCCGCACAGCTGCACGCCAGGCCAATACGTTTCGAAGTTCACTCGGTCTTTCGGCCAACCAAGCGTGGAGATATAATTCACAAGCGCATCAAACCACACGTACATGACGTGATCAGCATCGTTGGGAACGGGTACACCCCAAGGCATCTTCTCTTTCAAACGGGAAATACTAAAATCTTGCAATCCGCCTGCGACAAAATTGGTAATTTCTTTCAAACGAAACGCTGGCTGTACGAACTCTGGATCATGTTTGTATAGATCAAGAAGTGCATCCTGGTACTTCGACCAGCGGAAAAAGTAATTCTCCTCGTCGATGAGTTCGAGTAGATACGTCGGATGGATCGGGCACTTCCCGTCTGCAAGCTCAGAATCTGTCTTCTCGAGCTCACAGCCAACACAATATTTTATTTGATACTGTTTTTTGTAGATATCCCCCGCTTCGAGACAACGCATCCAAAATGCCTGAGCAGCCTCAACATGGTGCTCGTCGGTTGTACGGATAAAATTCGTGTAGCTCAAATTGAGAGCGTCTTTCAATAAATGAAACTTCGCAGCATATTGATCGACATACGCTTGAGGCGTCATACCGCGCTCAAGCGCTTTTTGGTAGAGTTTCATCCCATGTTCATCGGTTCCCGTATTGAAGACCACTTCTTCACCTTTCAGGCGATGGAAACGCGCCGCGACATCCGCTTCGATGATCTCCAAAGCGAAACCAATGTGAGGCTCAGCATTCACGTACGGAAGCGTAGTGGTAATATAGAATGGTGTTTTCATAACAACGCTAGTGATGTTCCGGCCCAATAATGAGGACAAACTCGCCCTTGTGAGACGTAGCTTGCAATTGCTTGCGGACTTCGTCAACCGTGCCGCGATAAAGCGTTTCGTGGAGCTTCGTGAGCTCACGTCCACAAAAGAGGAAACGTGTCGGCGAAAGAACTTTCGCTAGGGCTTCGAGTGTTTTTTCGATCCGATGCGTTGATTCAAAACAGAGCGTCGGAGTAGATCGATCCGCGATTTCACGAAAGAGCGTTTCTCTGCCCTTCTTATGAGGAATAAAGCCAACGTAAGTAAATTCATCCATGGGAAAGCCTGAGACCGAGATGGCCGCCGTGAGGGCTGATGGGCCCGGTAAGGGAATGACGGTGATATCAGCCGCGAATGCGGCTTCAACCAGCTTTCCCCCCGGATCATTCACACCGGGCGTTCCCGCATCGGAGGCATAGAGCACTGCTTCCCCTCGTTTGAGGCGATCCATGATCTGTTCGATTCGATCAGCCGTTGCGTGCTCATGGACAGAAAGAAGCGGTTTACGGATCTCCAAATGTGCCAAGATCTTTGAGGTCACGCGCGTGTCTTCACAGACCACAACATCTACCTCTTTTAAAAGACGGATGACGCGAAGAGTCAGATCTTCTAAGTTTCCGATGGGCGTGGCCGCAAGATAAAGGGTGCCTGGCATAGAGAGATGCTCCTGTTGTAGCAAGGAGCGGCCAAGAAGAGAAGCTCCTCTCCTCAACCGAGCGCCTTTCTGGCACACTAAGGAAAGTTCCTATGTCCTTTTCTCGACTCTCCCGCACGGGACTTCTCGCGTTCTTGCTCGTTCTGACACTCAGTGGTTTTGGTTGTAAAAAACGTCCGGCAGGGCCAAGCGTGACTCAATCGCTGCTCGAAAGCAATCAACTCACGACCTTTGCGACGCCAAATCCGGAACCAGAACGTCCAAAGTATAAAAGCAAAGAAAAAGGCGACCGTGGTACGCCTCCCGAAGTCGTTGAGATGCGTCAGACCCTACGTAATTTGGCTGAAACAGATCGCTTTCGTGCCACAATGGTCATCCCTGCGACGGAAGGAAAAGCCAAAGGAGAGCTTGAGTATGCCAAAAGCCAAGGCTTCCATGGCACTCTCTCGATCAACGATCAGTTTATTTCTGAAATTTATAAAATCGACGGTCAACTCTATTTTCGTCATGGAACTTCGAGTTGGCAGAATTTGACGAACGACGATAATGCCAAACTGGCGGCCTTAGGCTTTGAACAAGCCCTTAAGCTTCCCGATGATCCAATAGGTGCTCTTCGAGACAATATTCGCATCACCAAAACCGAAAATGACCCTAGCGGCTGTAAAGCCTACGACTTCTGGCAGATCAATACAGATGGCCAAAAAGAAACGTACCGTTTTTGCATCCAAAACGGCTATCCTGTCTCGATTATAAAGAAAACACGCGATGGTGATCTAGAAATTCGTTACCGTGATATTAATGCAGACATCACCTTGGCGGCACCAAAACGAGAGCCTTAACAGCAGTTGACAGCATAAATTATTCCGCGTTATGGTATTAGCAGTCTAACGTATAGAGTGCTAATTTCCTTCTTATGCTTCCTCAAAATTTCACCAAGAAAAGCCAAGAAGCGCTACAGCTTGCCCAACAACTCGCTCTCCAAAACGGGCAACAATCGCTTGAACCGGTTCATCTTTTTATTGCCTTACTCGAACAAGAAGATGGGGTGGTTCCAGCAGTTTTCAATAAACTTTCGATTCGTGTAGCCGACTTAAAAAGTGGAGCAGAGCAATTCTTGCGCGCCCTTCCCCGCGTGAGTACGAGCATGGGAGGTGGCACGGCCAGCCTCTATCTCTCCCCCGGTCTCGTACGAACCCTTGAAAGCGCCGAGCGAGCTGCCCAACAATTTAAAGACGAGTATTTATCGACGGAGCATCTTCTCCTTGGCCTCTTGGATTCTTACGACGATATCATGAACGTCATCAAACAACACGGCGTTACCATCGAAGCCGTGCTTCAGGCTCTCAAAGATGTCCGTGGGAGCGTAAAAGTTGATTCCCCTGAACCAGAGGCCGCGTATCAAGCCCTCGAAAAATATGGACGCAATCTTACGGCCATGGCGCGCCAAGATAAACTCGATCCAGTCATCGGTCGCGATGATGAAATTCGCCGCGTCATGCAGATCTTATTACGACGCACAAAGAACAATCCGGTGCTCATCGGAGAAGCCGGAACAGGAAAAACAGCGATTCTCGAAGGACTCGCTCAACGCATTGTCGCAGGAGATGTACCTGAGTCTCTCAAACAAAAAGACGTGATCGCTCTTGATATCGGGTCTCTCGTCGCCGGTACGAAATTTCGCGGGGAGTTCGAAGAGCGGTTGAAAGCCGTAATCCGTGAAGTCGAGTCAGCCGCTGGACGTATTATTTTATTTATCGATGAACTCCATACATTAGTCGGTGCGGGTGGAGGTGGCGAAGGTGGGTCTTTGGACGCCTCGAACATGCTAAAACCGGCTCTCGCGCGTGGAGAGTTACATGCGATTGGCGCGACGACACTCCAAGAGTATCAAAAGTACATCGAAAAAGATGCGGCCCTCGCCCGTCGCTTCCAACCCGTGTTTGTTGATGAACCAAGCGAAGAAGATGCGATTGCGATTTTACGAGGCATCAAGGATAAATACGAAGTCCATAATGGTGTTCGTATTACCGATAGCGCGATCGTCTCTGCGGTGAAACTCTCCTCTCGCTATATCACCGACCGCTTTCTTCCAGATAAAGCGGTTGATCTGGTCGACGAAGCAGCGGCTGGTTTGCGTATGCAACTTGATTCTCTGCCAGAAGAACTCGACAAACTCATACGTGAGCTCATGAAACTCGAGATCGAGAAACGCGCCCTCTCCAAAGAAGAAGATACGGAATCCAAAGAACGTCTCAAAGAACTCGAGCAACATATGGCCGAGGTGCGCGAAAAAAAAGACAGCCTAGAATTAAGCTGGAAAGCGGAAAAAGAAATCATTCATGCGATTCAAGACGCAAAGAAAAAATGGGAAAAGCGAAAGACAGATGCCGATGCGGCTGAACGCCTCGGCGATCTCGAAAGAGTCTCCGAAATCCGCTACGGTCAAATCCCCCAAATCGAACGCGAGAAGAAGCAGTTAGAACAAAAGCTCAAAGAGCTTCAAGGCCAACGTGGTCTTTTGAAAGATGCGGTTACAGAAGAAGAAATTGCGAGCGTTGTGGCTCGCTGGACCGGTATTCCTGTCCAACGGATGCTCGAATCCGAAGCCGAAAAACTAACGAAGCTCGAAGGCGCACTCCACAAACGCGTCGTTGGCCAAAACGAAGCGGTCAAAGCGGTCGCGAATGCGTTACGCCGTTCTCGCGCTGGTATCGGCGAAGAAAAACGGCCGATCGGCTCCTTCCTCTTCCTTGGACCAACTGGGGTTGGAAAAACCGAACTCGCCCGCGCGCTTGCAAACACCTTGTTCGATGACGAAGACGCCGTTGTACGCGTCGACATGTCTGAGTATATGGAGAAACACGCGGTTTCTCGCATGATTGGCTCTCCACCAGGTTATGTTGGCTATGACGAAGGTGGGCAACTGACCGAGAAAATTCGACGACGTCCGTACTCTGTTATTTTACTCGACGAAGTCGAGAAGGCGCACTCAGACGTCTTCAACCTTCTGCTGCAGGTCTTAGACGATGGTCGCTTAACCGATGGAAAGGGTCGTTCGGTAAACTTCAAAAACACCATCATCATCATGACGTCGAACATCGGTTCGGATCTCATTCTTGACTGGGGCAAGCGTCGGGGAGAAATCGGCTTCGTACAGACCGAGGAAGAAGGGCCACGGAATCAAAAAGAAGTTGAGATGGTGGTACGTGAACGTCTCCATGATCATTTTCGTCCTGAATTCTTGAATCGCGTCGATGAAATCGTCATGTTTCAGGCGCTCCAAAAGAAAGACCTCGCCGTCATCGTTGATCTTCAATTGCAACAAGTAGAAAAGCGTCTGCTTGAAAAGCGGATCCATCTTGCATTTAGCGCTAAAGCAAAAAATCTCATTGCCGAGAAAGGCTACGATCCTTCTTATGGAGCTCGCCCACTGAAGCGCGCGATTCAAGAGCTTATTTTGGACGAACTCGCCATGGAACTCCTTGAACATAAGATCAATGAAGGCGATCGCATCTCGGTCGATGTCAGTAAGGAAAAGGTTGTGTTTAAACAAGAGAAATAACAGTAGAGACACGGCGCGCCGTGTCTCTACTGTTATTAAACCTATTATTTCTGATCTTCTAAGTATCCCTGGATCTCCTTCCAGCGGCCGAGGAGGTACGAACGTACTTCTGGCATTTCTTTCTTGGCCACATCTTTGCCTTTTTCGTAGAAGGCCATAACCTGATCCACCACCTCTTCGTACTTTTCTTTGCTAATATTTTCGACATTTTCAAGCTTCTTCATGACCTGCTTTTGCAAGAGCTTGGCATTTTTTTGTGCGTCTTTCGTGAGCTGCTTGCCCTTACGAGATTGTAAGAAAAGGCCAAGAGCGAGTCCAAGAGCCGCTCCAGCTGCGAGTCCAGCACCAACACGTGAGGGAGATTTTTTGATCGCCATAGAGTTTACGTGAGAAATGAATAACCGTACGGTGGCAACAAGAAAACCATTACCACCAATGCTTGCTCAGTATAGCCACTCCGTCTCTGACTGTGAACAGTAACCGGGCATCGACAGTTTTTGGACGGCCTCGTACACTCGGCTCGTATGTCGAAACTCATCATCGGACTCGTCGGACAAGCGGGCTGTGGCAAAGGCACCATGGCAGATCTTCTCCAACAAGAGTACAGCGCCGGCTATTTCCGATTCAGTGCCATGATCGGGTCTATTCTAGACCGTCTTGCCCTTGAAAAAACGCGTGAAAAATTCACCTCGATGTCTGAGATGCTCAGAAAAACCTTTGGAGAAGACGTCTTTTCGTATGCGATCGCAAAAGATGCCCTGAACGCCCCCCAAGAGGTGGTGATCATCGATGGGATTCGACGGATGGAAGATATCGTTGCCCTCGAACCCCTGCCCCTCTTCAAGCTCGTTGCGATCGATGCGGATCCTAAACTGCGCTACGAACGGATGAAAGCGCGAGGCGAAAAAGCGAGTGAGAAGAATTTCACTTGGGAACAATTCTTAGCCGAAGAACAATTACCAACAGAAGTGACTATTCCTTTCGTTATGAAACGCGCATCTAAAACGATTATGAATGATGGAACGCAAACCGATCTCGTGAAGGCGGTTCATGACTTGATGGCGGAGCTCGGATATCCTCCTTCAGAAAAACCGTAACACCCCTATTTTTGTTTTTATCTCTATGTCTCTTGAACCTCGCCTTTTTGTGATCGATGATCAAAATCCAGAAGACATTGCCATGATGCAAGCACTCTATTCTCGAAGTGCCGCAAGCGTCACAGAACATCTCGAGAAAGTACAGGCTGCCGGATCAGGGAAATTCATGCAATCGTTTTATGTTGGCTATGGTCACGAAAGCATCGGTGATTGCGGTTCAACGACCATCTTCATCGAAGGAGTCAGTACGCTTGCTGCGAAGGCGATACAAGACTGGCCTCTTTACTCCGGACAAGAAACGAGCACGAGGTACATCGACATGTCGAAGCAACCAATCGAAGACCCAATCGGAACTGAAGCCTCAGGAACCATTCTAAAAAAATGGATGGCGTTTTATTTAGACAGTCAAGAAGAGGTCATGGCGTATTTAAAGAGCGTTTATCCACGTAAGTCTGAAGAGGTCGAGACTGTTTACGAGAAAGCAATCAAAGCACGCGCGCTCGATATTCTTCGAAGTTTTCTTCCTGCAGGGGTAGCAACACAACTCGCTTGGCATACCAACTTACGACAAGCCGCGCGCAAACTTGCGCTCTTGCGCCATCATCCAGACCCTGTTATTCAGAAATTAGGTCAGGCAGTTCTTGCCCAACTCTCGGAGAAATATCCGTCTAGTTTTAGCCACAAGCAGTACGAAACGCAAGAATCCTATCGTGTCCAGATGGCCCATGCCTATACCTATTTTAACCCTGAGGAATGTCCGCTTGAAGTAACCTGCAAAACCTCTATTCAAAAAGAAGAGCTCGGTATTTATCGCGAGGCGATTGCCACTCGCCCTATAAAAACAGAGCTCCCAATCTTTCTTCTTGATCTCGGTCTCATCACGTTTGAATTTCAATTAGATTTTGGATCCTTTCGTGACATTCAGCGTCATCGTAACGGTGTTTGCCGTATGCCACTCCTCACAACCAGGTTTGGGTTCCATGATTGGTATCTTGATCAACTGCCTTCGCATCTACGCCTGCGCGCAGAGACTTTAATTAAAGAACAGACAGAAGCGATCACTGCGCTCCCTGGCTCAGATCTACAGAAACAGTATTATGTTACTCTCGGATTCCGCGTTCCTTGTCGTGTGAGCTACGGACTTCCTGCTGCGCTTTACACCATCGAATTACGCGCTGGAAAAACCGTTCATCCGAGCCTTCGTCATGTCGCACAAGGAATGGCAAAAACACTCAAGGAACAGCTTCCTGAGCTCATCATTCATGCGGACATGGATCAGGATGATTGGGACGTACGCCGCGGCCTACAAGATATTACTGAAAAGAAATAATCCATTCTCGTATGTCCCAAGGCACGTTTATCGTCATTGACGGAACAGATGGCTCCGGCAAAGGCACGCAGACCAAAAAACTCTACGAACGACTATCAACCGAAGGCTACCCTGTTCATCTCGCCGATTTTCCGCGTTACGGACACCCCGCTGCTTACAGCGTTGAGCGCTACCTTCGTGGAGAATATGGCAGCTTAAAAGAAGTCAGTGCAAAACGTGCGGCGCTTTTTTATGCCCTTGATCGTCACGACGCCTCGTTTGAATTGCGAGAAAAGCTCACGCAAGGATCGATTGTGATTTCTAATCGCTACGTCTCTGCGAGCAAAGGACACCAGACCGCAAAACTTAGCGATCCAATCGAGCGACAGGCCTTTGTCCAGTGGCTCAACGAAGTAGAATACGAGATTCTGGGAATTCCCAAACCCGATCTCACCATCCTCCTCCATCTTCCTGCTGATGTCGGCTACGAACTCATTGCCAAAAAAGATGACCGCGGCTACTTGGATGGGAAAAAGCGCGATATTCACGAAGCCGACCCTGAGCATCTCCGCGCCGCCGAACAGGCCTATCTTGAAATGGTGCGGGAAGATAAAGCCGAACAGTGGGAATTACTCTCCTGCGTCAAAGATGGTCAGCTCCTCTCAATTGAGACGATCCATGCGCAATTGTGGGATATGATTTTTCCACTGCTCCCCGTAAAATCGTAATCAAAAAGCTTTTGATGACGGGCCTTGGCAAATAATAAAAAAGAGCGTCCAATAGAGGGACTATGTCCCCTCTTCTTTCTGCAAGCGCCCTTATGGGCCAAAGTTGGCAATTCTTCGCCGCTCATTGGAAGCCACTCCTGAAACGAGCAAGTTGGCTCCTCCTTATTTTTGTTCTGTATCTTGTTTTCGCGATACCCGCGACCATGAAAGAGGCTTGGGGAGCGTACGCGGTGATTTTTGTCCTCTATCTCCTTGGGATGATCGTCGCTATCAATCACCTCAATCTCTACGTCCTCAAAGAAAACTCCGTTAATGCTAGCAACTCGAACTTTTCACGTCGCGCTCTCGACCTGCTCGGCCCAGCGCTCTGGGTTGTTATTCTTAGCTTGATCGCCCTTTCGCTTGCAAGCATCGCCTTCCTTATTCCCGCGATTTGGTTGAGTATCTCTTTTTCGTTCGCCTACCTCTTTCTTCTTGAGGACAACATCCGCGGCGTCGCCTCCATGCGTGCTTCGTATACCTTAGTAAAAGGACGTTGGTGGGCGACCTTTTGGCGCATACTTGCCCCAGGAGTCGTTACCGCGATCATCATTTGGATCGTAAGTTTCGTGATCTGGTCGATCGTGGGCCTTGTGGCGGGAGGCAGTCTCTTTGGCATCTTCATGGCGATGGGAAGCGAAGCCAGCGCAAGCACAAATATTGCCGGAGGCTTTGCGGGCACGCTCCTTCTCATTCTCGTCGTGATCGCTGGTTTTATTCTGCAACTCGGCGTCTTATTCGCCGCCTTCTGCTATCCGATGATTGTGCGCGTGAAGCTCTTTCATGCCCTCAAGCAAACGCAATCCTTGCCACAAAACAACTGAGAGCCCGAGCTCTTCTTCCAAACGCCTGACAAACAGGCGTTTGTGATTTACACTGGAGACCATATGGCCACCAAATCGCTCCTTTCTATTACCGATCTCCTCGAACAATCTTGGTCCCACGTCCAAACCCATGCAAGCGTTCTCATGAAACGTTCTTCTTGGTTTATCGCACTCGCACTCGCCTCTTTCGCACTTCATGCGATTGCCTATGCGCTCCCTGAAACAGCTGCTCCCGTACTCCGACTCCTCGACGGAATCTTCATCCAGCTAGTTGGCACCACCTGGGTGACCCTGCGGATCACTCAAGCGATTCTCTCGCAAGAAACCGGTGATGTGCGTCTCGATCAACCCTCTCGTCGCTTGCTCGGAAGTTACTTCCTCGTCACGATCCTGGTCGGTCTCGCGACCCTCGGAGGAAGTCTCGTCTTTCTTTTGCCGGGCATCTGGCTCGGGATCGCTCTGAGCTTCTCTCATCTGCTCGTCATTGAAGATGACCAGCGCGGGACTCAGGCGCTCGCCGCTTCTGCGGATCTCGTAAAAGGGAGATGGTGGGCCACGTTTCTTCGATTAGCCGTCCCTGGTTTTGTGATCCTCTGTCTCTTCTTTCTTATTAGCAGTCTTTTAAATGGACTCGTGAGTATCATCGCGGGCTATAGCCCTGCCGATGTGGTCGCCGAATACGCCGCCCAGTTCTGGTGGAGTTCCCCGCCAAAACAGGTCTTACTCGCTCTAGGCGCGAACCAAGCCATCAGCGCGATCGCCATGACCCTCTTTGCTCCTCTTTTCATTTCGCTTTCGACTCAACTCTTCCACAATCTAAAAAAGACCAAAGGGAAAGCCTCATAAAAGCTATAGCCGACCGAAAGGCGATCTGCTAAGGTGAGCCCTATATGCCTCGCTTTCAGCCCATTATTGGTCTCGAAATTCACGTTCGTTTAAAGACCGCTTCAAAGGTATTTTGTCGCTGTCCAAACGTGGATGATAGCACTCCTGCAAACACAGCTATTTGTCCCGTATGTACCGGTCAGCCAGGCGCTCTTCCCGCGGTCAATGAAGAAGCGCTTCGTTTGGGCGTACGCACTGGCCTTGCTCTCGATTGTCACATCCCCGATGAGTCAACCTTTGATCGTAAAAATTATTTCTATCCCGACCTTCCAAAAGGATATCAAATTACCCAATACGAACATCCGCTTGCTGGAGAAGGCGTCCTAGAAGTAGACGTGCCTGGTAACCCCGACCCCCGGACGACCGTTCGCATTCAGATTGAACGCGCACATCTTGAAGAAGATGCTGCGAAGAACGTTCACGACGGCGCACACAATGAAACACTGGTTGATTTCAATCGTGCCGGCGTTCCCCTGCTTGAAATTGTAACCAAGCCCGATTTTCGCGCGCCGCTCGAAGCGAAAGCATTCTTGCAAGAACTCCAAGCGATTCTCCGCACCATCGGCAGCTCTGATGCAGATATGGAAAAAGGGTATATGCGCTGCGACGCAAATGTTTCTCTCTTACCCATCGATGATCAGAATCATCGGCTTCAAGCGGAATACAATCCAAAAGTTGAAATTAAAAATTTAAATTCCTTTCGTTCGGTCGAACGAGCGCTTCAATACGAGATAGAGCGCCAAGGTGAGATGCTGTCTCAAGGATTGATCCCCCAAGGTGCGACCCGTGGCTGGGATGAGAACACCGGCAAGACCACCGAACAACGTCTGAAAGAAACAAACGCGGACTATCGCTACTTCCCTGAACCCGATCTTCCAGCCGCTCCACTGGTACTTATCCGTGAGACCGAAAAACAGCATCTCCCCGAACTCC
This sequence comes from uncultured Gammaproteobacteria bacterium, assembly GCA_964359565.1. Lineage (GTDB taxonomy): Bacteria > Patescibacteriota > Patescibacteriia > 2-12-FULL-60-25 > 2-12-FULL-60-25 > JAGOTP01. Next base: position 23,161 of record CAYHTN010000002.1, on the reverse strand, counting down.
CGCGCGCGCGACGCACCCGTCTCATGCAAGAATGGGGACTCACCGCGAACGACGCCGTCTTTTTGGTCAGTCGTGGCTGGAGTGACTACGTCGAAGCCGTCCTGAGCGAACTCGGCGCCTGGCTTGAATCAACAGATCAAAACCATGATCGATCTGGTGGTGAACTGCTCACACAAGACCGCGCCCTGATCGCGAAACTCGTTGGCAATTGGATCACCAACAAACTTGCTGGGATCTTGAATGAACGAGCGATCGCCCATCCCAGAGAACACATCACAGCCGAAAACATGGCGGAATTCTTCCAACTCCTGAAACAAGGGACAGTGAACGGCGCAAATGGCCTCAAGCTCCTTACCCTTATGGTTCAAACGGGAAGCGATCCTTCTCACCTCTTAGAAGAGCATAATCTTGGACAGCAAAATGACGCCGGAGAACTCAACACGATCGTGACACGGGTGATTGAACAAAATCCTGACCAGGTCGCACAAATTCGCGCCGGGAAGATGACGCTCGTAAAATGGTTTGTAGGCGGAATCATGAAAGCAAGTGAAGGGAAAGCAAATCCAGAAGCGGCCGAGAAAGAACTATTAACACAACTTGGATTATAATACAGGGCTTTCTTCTTAAACCCCTGAAAAATCCACAATTTCCTCTTGACAGCCCGAAGAAAGAGCGAGAAAGTAGAGTCTGGATAGTACGTGCGAAGATCCGTCCGTGTCGGGGATAGGGTCAAACGCGTAAGTCCTACCCTTGATCGTTAACTCATTCTGGGACCTCCCAGAATATACACGGACGCATGCCTGTTAAATTGTTTGTTGGCGGTATCCCCTATCGCAGCACCGAAGAAGAGCTTCGCGCCTTCTTTGCTCCTGCGGGTGAAGTTGTGTCTATTTACATTCCGTTGGAACGTGAAACGCAACGCCCACGTGGATTTGCCTTCGTCGAAATGGCCGACCAGGCCGCGGCGGACAAAGCCATCGCAATGTTCAACGACGCAGATATGGGAGGCCGCAAAATCGCGGTCAACCTCGCTCGCCCCATGGAAGAGCGCGGCTCTCGCCCTCCATCTCAACCTCAGATGTAGATCTGACCAAACCCTGCACCCATCCGGTGCAGGGTTTGCGGTTACGCTATCTTTTTTGTCTGCTGCCTCTTTTTTATGCTTACCATTCTTGGCGCAGGAAAAGTCGTAACACGCACGCCTCTGTCTCGACAAATAAAAAGATATTTACTCCTTTTTCCATGTGGCGTTGTGGATAATTTTTTTATCTCTTCTGTCTATTTCTTCTTTTTCATGAGCAAGATAAGATAAGGTCTTTGTTTTTACAGCTCATTCATTGCACTTTCTCTCGTGTCGGAGAACATATTTATTTTATATTATTTATTCTTTTTTTCTTGCTTGACGTACGCATCATGCGCTCCTCGTTTGTGCATAGACATGGTATACTGCCCATGCATTCGTGTTCTGTTGTTCACGAGCTTCGATTCTTTTCACTAGGAGAGAACGAATAAGACAGAAAGGAGAGTGAATCACTATGGCCGTCAAGAAAGCCGCAAAACGCAAGCCAGCGAAGAAAGCTGCTCCTAAGCGCAAGCCAGCTGCCAAGAGAGCTGCTCCTAAGCGTAAAGCCTCGAAGAAGCGTTAGTTTTCATCACGGAGGAGATCTCCTGATCTCACGATCGGGAGAAGAAAAAACACCCCGAAGCTTCACGTGAAGGGGTGTTTTGTTTTATCCGTTGTTTTATTCAAGCAAGAAATCTGTGCGTACGATCGCGGTTACCTTCTTGTTGATGGAAGTTGTATCGTAGGTCCCGTAATCCGAAATATCTGTTGAGTTTACGGTGGTGACCTGAAAAACACCCATATTCGCTGATTCCACTCGACCAATACGGGCTCCGGTGCTACTCGCGATCTTATCGGCACGTACTTGAGCGTTCTTCGTTGCCTCGGCCAACATATCCAATTTAATGGCAGGTAAAGATTGGAGATAGTACTCATCAACCGACCCACCATCGGATTGTCCATTGACGAATTCACAGATAACTCCCTTGAGGGGAATTTGGATCGAGATCTCCTCCGGTTTCAATCCTTGCTTTGAAGCATACGCTCTGCCGAACCGGTCACGCTGATACGACGATCCGGTGCATGCGCAGCATAGCACGTGATAATGAATCAATTCGGCCTCCTGCTCTAGTATAGAAGGCTGCGTATACAATGGAAAGGCGAAAAATGGACCCCTTTTCAGGAATCTGTTTTAAGAATCTATTCCTCTCTACGAGTCAAGCCTCCTCTTCACTTTACCTCGTAATTCAACATCATCCCACTTTCTAGGTGTTCAGCAATATGGCAATGCATCATCCATTGTCCTGGATTCGACATCTCAACCAGAATGTCTATCGTTGTTCCTGCGGGGAGTAAAACCGTGTCTTTCCAAACCATATTCGTATTCGCTTTTCCATTTTCACTCAGGACGAGAAAACGTTGGCCATGGACATGAAACGGATGCTGCATCGGATGCATGCCCGCATTCGGATTATTGATCCGGATTTTGACGTACTCTCCTTGTTTGAAGGACCAGTTAATTTTGTGATTCGCTTTTCCCGTTTCTTTATCGGTCATGATCCACCCGGCCGTGGCGGCTGTCATGTGGGCATTCATACTTCCCATTTGGTCCTCCCACTCGATCCCGTCATTCAACTCAGCTAATGAACTCATCGTGCCATGTCCCATCATCCCAGTTCCACCCATCATCCCACCGTTCCCCATCATATTGAATCCGAGATCCAGAGTCTTATTCGGCTGTTTCGAGAACAGCGGACGCAAAGGATCGATTGAGGTGATGACGTCTTGATTGGTACGTAATTGGGTAAACGCCTCCACGTAAGAATCTCCAATTAAACCATCAGACACCTGAACCGTTCCCATGGTAGAGACTCGAACAGGTGTATCGTTCACAATAGGAAACGTTCCCACAGTAGCGAATAAAACCTCTACGATGGCACGTTCGGACGGCGAGATCGTCACGTGATCCACAAATGTTTCACGCTCATATTTCCCGTTGTCGCCACCGACGAGTTTCATTTTCGCTCCAGGAATAGCCAGACGAAACGGACGAGCGTTGGCGGCGTTAGTGATGAAAAAACGCACGACTTCCCCCTTCTTCGCTTCAAGACGATAGTCGGCCTTCCCATTCGTGAGCAGAACGTTGCCGTAGCGACCCATCAGGCCGTAATAGGAAGAACGACCGTTCTTGAACGGGGCGACCTTGTTTCCGTCAAAGAGCATATCTTGAAGCACCAACGTCTCTTCGCGGTTCACGGGCGACCAATAGCTCATCGAAGTTGGAACGACCAAAAAATTGCCGTATAGACCAAGATTCTGCTGCATCACCTCATCAAGGTGCGGGTGATACCAGAACACGCCAGCATCGGGGAACTTTAAGATATAGGTAAATGACTCGCCTGATTGTATGGCCTGTTGAGTGACATCTGGCGTTCCATCAAAGGCATTTTCAACACGGACGCCGTGTGGATGCAGCGTCGTCGCCCGACCAAGATCGTTCTTAAGGGTCAAACGAATCGTTGAACCCTGTTTCACACGAATGGTCGGTCCAGGGACCAGACCGTTATAGGTTAAGGCTGCTACTTCATGTCCAGCGATCGTTTGTGTTACTTCTTTCAGAACAAACATGTATGCGTCACCATCATTCAGGTCGACGATCGTTTGAGCTTGAATTGATATTGTTTCGCTCACCGGGATACTCGTCGGATTATTCGTAAAGCTATCTGATGGAGCGTTTGCCCTCCGATAAACGAACCATCCTGCTGGGACTATGAGAATCACGAATAGCGCCGGCCAAAATATCTTTTTCATAGAGAGCTCAAATTAAGATTAAACCTTTAATTCTGATTCAACTTGCTTTAGAAGCACCGCATTCACTGCAACGATCATTGAAGAGATGCTCATCAGAAGAGCGGCAAGCTCTAGACGAAGCATGATACCGACGGATGCATCGGGCAAGTATAGATCATTTCTTGTGAGGAGTGATTGGAATGGTTTATATGAGTTATTTTAAACTCCACTTGAATAATCGTTCTGACACTCCACCAACGCTCTTGATGTTTAGCACAACGAAGGAAACGGCATTGTTCATTGGTTCAAAGATTAACGTTCCTTCACGGTGATGGCCTCCCGGTCCTGTTCCTTCCCACTTGGTCGGTCTGTAGGTATTGCTTTGATCATCCGTGAGAACTGCAATCTGCAGCAGATCTTGATTGAGATCAACAGAATGGGTATCAAAGATGATCTTAAATTTCATTCCTCCTTCATTCAAGATTTCGGGAGTCGCTTTGATTAAAACCTGTCCCTGGTCACTAGTTTGCGTTTCAAAAGAGCTTTTCTCGGCTTGTTGTTGGAGGCCGGAATCCGGTGTATCGCGAGACACGACAATGAAAACTGAGGTAAGGACGATCAATCCGACGAGAATAAACGGTGTGTATTTCATATCCGTGGGAGTTTAGAGACTCTGTTCGCCATATAGGTGATGCCAGCTAGGTTGAAGACAATCCCTACCCAAAATAACTTCACCTGATATTGAGCGGCAAACGTGACCAAGCCGGTGACACCGAGGATCGGCAAGAGATTCACCAAATAGTGTGTACAACACGAGATCATAGCCGCCGTCGAGGTTGCTCCTGATATGCCGACAACTTTTCCCATGCCTTGCCCGGTATGAACAATACGCTTGATATATTGATACAAAGCGATTTGAATACCGAAACCTATTGCGAGACTCACAATGAAATACCAGAAGTCACTGAACTGACTCTGAGCAAATCCCCAGCCAGAAACAAGCGTTAGGATACCGAAGTAGACCGCCAGCAGCATCAACGCGGCCCCTGTACCGTAGCTGATTGATTTTATGATGATGGCTGACATAAATGATGCGCTACCGACTATTGATCGGGGTAATAACGCTTGATTTCCAATGAGGAATAAAAGCCGGGACTTTATTTATGTACGCATCCCATTGTTTTCCGAATTCCTTTCGTGCTTCTGTTTCCTCGCTACGCGCAAGTCGTATGTACACAAACACTAATATTGGGAACATCACCAGCGTGAGAAGCGTCGGCCACTGCAAAAGGAATCCCAACATAATAATCACGAATCCTGCATATTGTGGATGACGAATGCGAGCATAGACGCCGGTGGTCGCAAGCACGTGATGTTGCTGTGCTTTGTGGAGGATCTTCCACGCATTCGCCAACAGAGAGAACCCAGCGAAGATCAGAATATAGCTCGCAATGTGGAACGGCCCAAAGTGTGGATCACCACCCCAGCCAAAGAAATCTTCAAACAGGTGTCCGGAATTATGTGATATAAAATCAACTCCAGGAAATTTCTTCACAAGCCAACCGGACAGAAGATAGATCGTGAGAGGGAAGCCATACATCTCGGTGAACAGCGCGATAATGAAGGCGGAGAATGCCCCGAATGATCGCCAATCTCGAGAAGTCTTTGGTTTTGTAAAGCTAAAGGCAAAGATGATGAAAATCAGCGAGTTGATGATGACGAGCAGCCAAAGGCCATATGCGGAAGAGGACATATTTTATGTCTTAGGCTTATCGTGATTTCCCTGATCGTGAGAGGCGTCGTCTCCATGACCCCCATGGCTGCCATGATCGCCGTGCATAAAGAGATGCATCACAAGACAGCTTAATAAAATCGTAAACGGTAGATAGGAGACCAGGTGCTTGTCGTGGGCCACAATGAGATAGATCCCTGTCAGAACGAGGGACGTCCCAAGCATCCAACGAACAGTGGACTTTTTCATACAAAGAAATCAATAGGCTCTTTCGAGGCTGGAATTATGCATCCATACCATGTACGAACCCGCAATAGCGGATGTTACTGCTAACAAGATCGCTCCCCAGATCACGCTGCCGAAACTGCCCCATGTGAATCCTGGCAACGTTTCAAACAGTGCGTGGTGCAATTCCGTTCCCCTAGCAGTTCGGAATGGGAGATAGCCTCCGACGAGACAAATGACGTACGCCATTTCTGTTCCAAGTACACACTTCTTGACGTAGGGTGAGAATGACAGTTTGTCCATATAATTATCAATTACTCGATTAGATAATCTCTCCGCGCTTCTCAAGCATCATGTGATGGATCGTTGCGATTTGAGCCCAAATGGCAATCAGGAGGAGAATCGCGGCACAGAATAAGGTGTCAAACTTTGTAATTCCAAATACGCTACTGGTACCACCTAACATGGCTGAGATGAATACAATGACTCCTGCGAAGCCCGTAATGATGCTCGCGAGATGCATTAATTTTGATGGTTTCATATAGGGGTGCTCGTAAAGAGAATTATTAATTCGTTTTACCGAGATATTTCTCAGGATCACTGACAAAGCTGTCTTTACAGGCGGTATTGCAGAAGTAATAGGCTTCACCTTCATGCTCGACATGAAGCGTTGCTTCGACCGGATGAACATTCATACCGCACACAGGATCAATCACTCCATCCGAAGTCATGCTTTTCTCGCTACAACAAGATGAGGTATTCATATTATTGCAACAAGATGGCTTTTCCACGTTTTTATCTGCATGACTACAACAAGATGCGTTATTCATATAGGTAAGGATTAAGTAGATAAGATTTAAAGGTCGCCTCATCCAAATACCAACACCTTATCCGATGCCTCAACCATCTTCACCAAATCGTCCATGGTGCCAGTCGGGCAGACCTTGCTTTCCGATTTTGAACGGACTTTGAGACAGGTGGTGCAAGCGAAAATCATTCCCTTCAGGGTTGTAAACTCTTGAAGTTTCTTGGAGAGATCGAATTGGACCGTGTCTTGAATATCCTCGATTTCAACCCCTTCGTTAAAAAGAACTATTTGCACAGTATGATTTGCTTTTAGGAAAGCGATACCCAAACGAAACGTGTTCCAGATATGTTCCGTATTGTTGGACTGCAAGATAATACCGAGTTTCATAGATTAAGTGAGGTCTTTCTTCTTTTCCTCAAACTCCTTCTTATCGATTTCACCTTTTGCATAGCGCTCTTTCAGAAGATCAAGAGCTGAACTGTTGCGACGACCTACGCCATGAGATTGACCCATGAACCATCTGAGAGCCAAGACGATGACGACAATAATCAGCACCCACCAAAAGATCATAAAGACAGACCCCATTCCACCGAACCCATACCCACTCGGGCCGAAGCCCCACATCATTGGCATATATGTCGCGTTAGGTTGATTAAACGATTGAGGAGATGATCCTAGACCCCCCATCATCTGCAGCATTGGCATCCATCCGAAGCCTTGTGTAGGAAGAGCGGCGTTTGGATCACAGCCAGACAAGCGTTTTCCCATGGCAATATGGATCTGCTCTTCGCCCTCTTCTCCATGCATTTGGATCATCATGGCGTTCATAGAAGTGTGAGATGCGCCCATCATCTGCCCCATATAGTACTCGCCCAGGACACTGAACTGTTCATCTTTGAGATCTGTACACGTCGCTTCTTTGGCCTGCAGTTTGTTCCAAAGCTCCTTGCCTTCTTGCTCTTCACGCAGGGTATGTTCTTGCACCTCGTTCCAGTTGACTCGAACGTTATTTACGTTGCCCATCATCTGAGCACTTGTGGCGGAAACACCAATCAAGAAGCTGAAAAAGATGAATAGGATGAGGAAGATATTTTTCATAGTGTGATCAAGAGAATAATGAGATAATTATGTTTTCAATGACACCCACCCTGTCTCTTCTTTTTCACCTCTGCATCATTTCCATCGTCCCCTCCCGAACCGTGATGATGCCCACTGTGCATGAAGAGATGTATGAGTGGACAGGCGAGGATGAAGAGGAATGGAAGAAAACCTAACAACTTGGAACGATCAACGAAGAAAATGACGATACCCACGGCAAGGAGAACAAAGGAGAGGATTTTTAAGGTGTTCGTCATATGATTAGTGAGAATGAGTTAAGGAGTTCCCGCAGTAGGCTCTGACCAAATACTGATTCCATTTGGCATATCTCCGACCTTAATTCGCTTCACTTCTCGTCCCATTTTAATATCAATCACCGAGACGTCGTCGCTCAGAAGATTTGTCGCGTAGACAAGGGCTCCATCTTTGGAAACGACGACCCCGTGAGGTGCTGATCCTGCAGAGATCGTTTGCACGACTTTCATCTCCTTTAAATCAATCTTGTAGACAAGATTGCCGGTGGGCTGATCAAAGTAATATCCCTGATCGGCGACAAAGACGAAGCGTGAGTCAGGCGTAGGGTAAATTTGTACGGGACCTTTCGCTTCTTTCGGTAAATCAACATATCGGAGCGTTCCGGAAGCAATGTCATACACCGCCAGACTTTTGGCTTCATAGACGGAAGCGAGCGCATATTTTCCATCAGGAGTAACACCCGTCTGCACCGCCGATCCTTTTAAGGGAATATATTCCAGATTCATCTTTTCTATATGAAGAATGCCCATACTCTTTCCCCCAAGCATCGCGACGTAGGCTGTTTTACCGTCGGGGGAAATACGAAGGCCGTGAGGCCCCGCTCCTGTTTGCGCATCAACGGTATTTTCAATTTCAAAACTAATGGTATTGATCTTATAGATAACACCCTTCTCTTGTGAAGCAGCGATTGCAAATAAACCATCTGGCGTCAACGCAACATGTGAAAGACGAAGACCTCGACCAATATTAATTCTTTTGGTGATCTTGTCTGAGGATGGATCTATGACAATGATCTGATCATCCGCATCTACCGTTTCACGAAGAGATCCCTCATCCGCGTGAGCCACCGGGATGGTCTGAAAAGACATTCTCCTCTTTTTTTCTGTTGCAGCCGTCGTAACCCATACCGTTTTGTTTTTTGGAGCGACTTGAACGTTATGTGGCATGTAACTGACCCTCTTTCCATTTTTCACTTCAGATAGATCAATCTTTCTAACAACTTTCTTCGTCTCAGCATTTATCACCGCTATTTCGCCAGAACCCTCAAGAGCAACATACACTTTCTCTTGTATGTTAGAGAGCGTGCCATTATATTTCCTATTGCCGTCATAGGCTAAGATACCAATCCCTACAACGACGATAATGACTGTAACGATGGCAATGAGTTTATTGTTCATAAACATTATTTCTTCACGGAAATTTTTATACCCTTTCTTTCCTGCGTTGGTAATTTTGGAAAAACAATACACAATAAACCGTCCGCGTAGCTCGCTTCTGCCCTTGTCGCATCTACCGTCGTCGGTAGCTCAACGACGCGTAAGAACGATCCTCGTCTGATCTCTTTACTGTAATACTCTTTGTCGTCTACCTCATGCTCTTCTTTCCGTTCACCGGAAATTGAGAGCAGATGGTCATCGAGAGATAGATCGAGGTCGTCCGGATTGATACCCGGCAAACTCATTTTAACCGTTACTTGGTCTTTTGCCTCAAAAACATCCACAGCCATATCCCATCCGTACCGACGGGAAGGAGTGAGCAGTGAATCGTCCAGAAAGCGGTCGAGGTTAGCGAACGGTCCGTATTTGATGAGGGACATATGGGTTAGAATAAAATAAGTAAAAGGAGCCTACATATCCTTTATACCCCCTCAAAAAATACTGGGAAGGATTTTGTAAGAGTCCGTCAAACGGATCTAGACAACAAAAAAGGGTACCGACCCAAACAACTCAAAAAAGCCCTCTTTAAAAGGGTAGAATGGACGTTTTTCGTCTGCCTTAAAAAAAAAATAAAGGAAAACAACAGCGACAAAAATGTTGTCGTCAAAACGCCTGTTCGTCAGATGCTCTTCATCGCTACTCCCTATTCTGTGTCCAAAGTTCTTCAAAAAATGCGGTCATGGTACTTCTCACGCTTGGATCATCAATCAATACCGCCGTTGGTTGCTTTTTATTCAGACAAATAATGGCGACTTTGTTCCCATACAGGAAAATGGCGTCTGCGATGGCAAACCGATCAGGGAGGAAACGAGATTGTCTCAGCTCTTTCTTGTCACGATCTTTCAAGCGTATAGAGGCGTTTGTCTTGGGGAATAAGAGACGGACTTTCAGGAACCGTTTAATCCGACGTTCGATGAAATCCCTTACATATTCTTCCCCCAAGAAGGACGCCCATTCGTCCCAGGGGACTATTCCTAGGAATGGCTGTTGTGTCGCCAAAATGTCTTCATGTATCAAGCGTATTTCATCGACACCAATAAACGTTTTGACGGTCGGTTTGCCACCGCCATGATTTCGCATCGCGGAAAGTTCTGGCATGACCGTCCGCAGCGCCGCTTCCCGTTCACGTAATTCGATAATGAATTTCTCCGGATTTTCTGCAATCCAATAACGATAGCGTCTCTTTACGTAAAAGTTCATGAGCCCATCTTTGTGCAACTTATCGACCATAAGCTGAACACTTGTTCGAGGAAGCCGGAGTTGAACTGCGATATCAGAATACGTACATTCGCCCAAGCGTAAGGCAGCGAGATAGACCTTCACCTCATTTGGTTTGTATCCTAATCGTTCGATGACTTTTTGGAGATGCATATTATCTGTAGAGATACTCTATCAAGCTGCTTCAAACATCTTCGGCGTACGCTTGCCCAAGAAATAGAAGATCGCTGGAGTTAAGAAGATCGCAATCAGGGTCGAGGAAGTTAATCCGCCGAAAATCACAACGGCAATAGGATGAAGCAATTCTTTCCCCGGTTCACCTCCGGCAAGCATGAGCGGTACGAGAGCAAGTGCTGCGGTTCCAGCCGTCATGAAGACAGGTACGACACGATCTAGCGTTGCGTGAAGAATCGTCTCCGGCGAGAAAGACTGTCCTTCTTCTTTGATCATGTGCAGGGCATGACTCACAAGCATAATCCCGTTTCGAGAGACGATTCCCGCCAATGAAACGAACCCGACCAAGTGAGCCAGACTGACGACTCCACCGGTCAGCCATACCCCAACGATTCCACCAATGAGAACCGTAGGAATGTTCAACATGATTTGGAACACAATCGGCAAAGATTTGAAGCCGTGGTAGAGCACACCGAAGATAAGACCGAGACCAATCAAGAACAGTATGGCTAAGCGTCGACTATTCTCTTTCTGACTTTTATAAGTCCCTTCGAAAGAGACCGTGACTCCGTCCGGCGGTTTTTTTGACTCAATATTTTGTTTGGCTTGTTCGACGGCTCCAACAATATCACTGCCTTGATAGTTTGCACTCACCGTCATGACACGCTTTCCACCTTCATGCCCCAAACGATTTCTTCCGCCTTCGATCCGAATATCAGCGGCCCCTCCCAATGAGCCAACATTCTCAAAGGGGAGAGCAAGGTCACGCAGTCCAGAAGCGTTTCCACGTGAGCTTTGATCGTATCTTGTGACAACATCGACACGGGCACTCCCAAGCTGGACTTGTCCAATCGTTTCTCCTAAGAGTCCTCGTTCCAGTTCTTCAGCGACTTCTCCGTTTGATATCCCTTGTTCCGCTAAGCGACTACGGACGGGATAAATACGAAACTCTGGCACCATCACCTCTTTTTGTATTTGTGGATTTTTAACCCCTGACTGCTTCGCAAGCTCGTCTCGGACCCGTACCGCGACTTCGCGTAAGCTCGTAAGATCATCTCCAAAAACTTTCACGACAATTGGAGCGCGAACGCCGGACAAGAGCTCTTCCATTTTATGTGTAATCGGCTGGCCTAAGCCAAAATCCGCCTCAGGAAAACCGTCCAGAACTTTCTGCACGTCTCCAAACAAGCGTTCACGCTCTTTTTCTAAGTCTGGTTCAAAGGCGACCTGAAGCTCACTCGTATTCGCTCCACTATCATGTGCATCCGCTCCGGCACGACCAGTTGAATGACTAACGCGTCGTACTCCTGGAATCTTACGAATCTCTTCTTCTACCCTTGAAGCGAAGGTATTTGAAGTCTGTAGATCCGTTCCAACGGGTAACACAACACCGATCGTCGCTGATCCTTCGTTAAAGGGCGGAACGCCTTCTTTTCCAGCGGTCACATAGAGACCGACTCCAACGACAAGGGTCAGAAGCGCCCCGGTCATGACAATCTTCGGGTGAGAAATACTCCAACGAATGCCCGGCGTTAACCGTCGCTTCACCCATCTGACAAACCGCGTATCCTCTTCATGGGAGCCTTGTTTGCCACGTGCTAAGAGGATCGTACAGAGTGCTGGTGTCAGCGTCAGAGACACAACGAGCGAGGCAACCAGGGATACAAGATAGGCAAGTCCCAACGGCGACAAAAGACGACCTTCTACCCCAGGGATAAAGAAGATAGGAAGGAGAACAATGGCTACAAGAACCGTTGCATAGACAATCGAATTCCGAACTTCGCTTGAAGCCTTGAAAACAATTTCTTCTACACGTTCTTTCATGCCACTATTCCGCCATTCCCTCAGACGCCGATGGACATTCTCAACATCGACAATCGCATCATCGACGAGCTCCCCAATTGCTACGGCGATTCCACCAAGCGTCATGACATTCACGGAGAGTCCAAACGCGCGGAAGATGATGACTGTCACCAAGATACTCATCGGAATTGCTGTGAGCGTGATGATGGTCGTCCGCACATTCATGAGGAAGAGAATCAGAATGATCACAACAAGAATCGTACCGTCACGCAGGGCTTCAATGACGTTGCTTAACCCTGCATCAATAAACCATTCTTGACGGAAGAGATCGCTTTTTAGATCCGTTCCTACCGGTAAACTCGGCTTTAAGGATTCAAGCGCTTCATCGACCGCTTTCGTGACCGTGAGCGTCTCTGCATCTGGTTGTTTGACGATGCGCATGATGATGCCTGGCTTTCCATCAATAGAGGCGCTCCCACGCACAGGACTTGCTCCTTCGATGATGCTCGCGACATCTGTGAGTCGAATGGGCTGTTCATTGAACTTACCAATCCCGATTTCCTTCAGCTCATCAATTTTAGATGGGGCAACGAGAATACGGACCGGATATTCTTGACCGTTCTGAACCAAGATCCCGCCTCCCCGATTCTTTAAGGCTCCCTCAACCTGTTCAATCACATCGCTGATCTTCAGGTTGTATTGCCGCAAACGTTCTGCGTTCAGGTTGATCTGCCATTCCCGCACGTCTCCCCCCATGATGATGACGTCTGATACTCCCGGAACACGGAGAAGCGTTGGCCGGACCGTCCAGTCCGCCAGGGAGCGAAGCTGCATCCCATCTGTTTTTTCATCAGACGAAGTAAGACCTGCCCACATAATCTCACCCATCACCGAAGCAACCGGACCTAAAACCGGCTTTACGTCTTGAGGAAGGTTTAACTGCGCCAATCGTTCTTGGATAATTTGACGATTGCGATAGACATCCGATCCCCAAGCAAATTCCGCTTGTACGATGGCGAGTCCAAAAGAAGCGGAACCTCGTACACGCTCAACTCCCGGAGCTCCAGCCACGGCCGCCTCCATCGGTGTCAGGATTAAGCGTTCGATCTCTTCTGCGGCCAACCCTTCTCCCTCTGCAAAGACGGCAACCGTTGGTTTATTGACGTCTGGAATGACATCCACTTTCATACCCATGAGACTCCAGACGCCAACACTTGCAACCATGAGAGCGAGGATAACCGTCATGAAGCGATGCTGGATCGCCCATAGAATAATCTTATTCAACATAGAGATTATTCGTGAGAATGATCGTGGCCGTCACTAGCTGGTTCCGCACCTGCTTCTTGTTTTATGGTTTGTGAAATTTCTGAGATGGATTGTCCGGTTTTAAGTCCGTCGTGCGTACGCATTACGAACCGGCTTCCAACTTCAAGGCCTTCTACAACCTCTACCCGATCGCCTATGGCCTTTCCAACTTTCACCAGCTGAGGACGAATCTTGCCATTTTCCATCACAAGCCAGACGCTCGATGTCCCCTTGTCATCGAACCAGAGCGCGGTAAAGGGAATAAGAATAGGCGCAGCGAGTTGAACCGTTGGCGTCACGCGGACAGAAGCATGGACAGGCCAATCAACTGCTTCGGTGAATTCCGCATCAGCGGCATAGAACCCTTTTTCGTCCAATGCTAACCCTATGCCGACGACTTTAGCTCTCTTGCCACCAAATGGAAATCCTGGCAGTTCAATTTTTACTTCTTCATTTACAAGAGGCGTTCGTACATCGCTTGGGATACGAAAGCGCGCGAACCGTTCCGTGGCTTTTTCGCTACTCAGTCCAATAAGAGGAGTTTCTGGACTGACATGATCGCCGATATTTTTGAAGACAGCTGAAACAACACCCGTTTGTGTTGCGACAATATTTTGACCAGCAACACCCGATGCAATAATGCCGTAGGCCGCTTCTGTGCCACGAACTTCTGCTTGAGCCATGGCTATTTCTCGGTTAAGTTCATTTACTTTGCTATCAAGCTCTGTTTTTTCCTTCGCATATTCCGTATCCGCCTCTGCAATCAGTTTGTTTTTAAGGGCTGTCGATCCTTGAGCGGCCAAATCCGTATTCAATGAGGCGGTTTTAGCCGTCGCGAGTTCTTTCTCACGTTCAGAACGAATCTTCGTAAGCTCTGCTTGTTTTAACGTTATGTCTGATTGGGATTCTTTGTATTCATTCAGCGCGTCAATCATGTCAGCCTGGTCATTCGCGAGCTCGGTTCGAATGGTGTTGAGTTCGCTTTGAGGCAAGTCTTGCGTTCCTCCGATGGTAGAGGCGAGTAAATCTTGAGTCGCTTTGACGTACGCAAGAGCGATGTCATCGGGAAGGGCACTCGGATCTTTCATGGCATCAAGCAACTGTCCAAGGGTACGCCGATACTGATCTTGAGCGGCGCTATTCGTGACGCCCACTCCCCATTTGAAACTCATGTTCGATGCCCCGGCGCTCGTAGATGGGCTCGTACCAGAATACGAAAGCCGTCCGGCTGTACGCTGAGTCAGACGTTCAATCGCAACCCGTAGCGCTTGACGCTTTAAGGGAACCGTTGTCTTCGCCTGATCCAGCTCTGCTTGCGCCGCTTCAAGAGATGCTTCTTTATTTGATTCGCTCGCTACTAATTCTGCTGAGGCACCCTCTCTTGAACGCAAGGCTTGTTCCGCTTCACGTTCTGCCACTTGCAAGGAAGCATCCCGGTTACGATCGAGAACGAGCTTCAACCGCTCTAATTGACCCCTCGCGTCCTGAGCCAACCTCTCCGTCGCTTCTGCCTGCGCACGCGCACGAATAATGGCTTGGGAACGCTCGGCCAGCACGGAACTTAGTTCTAAGGTCGCGGGGGGAGGCGTTAACCGCCCAATTACCTGGCCTTTCTTCACCCTCTGTCCGAGCTTCACCCGCCATTCAGAGATCTGTCCTTCACGCGATGGATGCACCTGAACATCGGTCGCAGACAAAACTTCGCCTGGCCAAGAATAACTTGAGGCATTAAGACCAGAAACGGACGTATCTGCCACCGTTTCTACTCCTACACTTACTGACTGCTCAATAGGGGTGTTCGCCGGTTCTGGCTCATCCCCGTCGTGTCCGGCACTCGCCAGAACAAAACTTGTGACATAGGTTCCTCCAACCAGAGCCGCCCCGACCACGGGTACGGCTAAATAAGCCAACTGTTTTTTGGATAATTTCATAATAGATTGTAAATGGCTTCATTCGTGTCCACCACCGTAGGCAGCATCCGTCTGACCGTGGGTATTTGTGGCTGGAGCGCTGGCCTTACCATTTTCATTCACATCGACCGTAATAGGGAACGTTTTTATAGATCCATCGACATTGAATTGGGCATAGAGCGTGTAACGACCTTTAACAGGGAACGTCCCTTCAAACACCACCTTGCCATCAGCCGGTTGGTTCTCAGTGATCGGATGAACATGGAAGAAGTCATCTGGGTCCATGTGACGAAGTTCAACCACGTGTCCGTAGGCCCCGAGATAGGGTTTCAATTTCGTGACGGATTTTCCATTCTGCGTAACAGCAAATGTCCATTGCTTGGTTTCTTTTGTCTTGAGAGGCTGATCAATCGTGAGTTTAGCCGTGTATTCACCATCCTGAGCTGACCGATCTGAGTTTGGCGTGGGAGCTTGAGCATTATTAGTATCTCCCCCGATCGTGAGAGGGACACGCAACACAGATGCTACTTCTTCAATAGGAGCGATATCAACATACATCTGGTATTTGCCCTGCTCCGGCACATTGGTCTTTACCGTCCAAGATCCGTTTGCGTATTCAGGGTGCAAGTGTTGGAATCCGGTCATATCATCACGAACGAGAAGCAGATGGAGCCTTTTCTGGTGCATAATTTTCAGATCATTTGGACCGAAATTATGTCCATCTTCTCCGTAGAGCTTGAAGGATAGTTCAATGTTACCTGTTTTGAGATCATTCTTTCCTTTTACGTCTATACGAGAACCAGCAAGTTTTGCAACATGTTTGCTTCCCGCGTGATCATCGGTTGCTGCAGGAACATTTGAGTTAGGATTATTCTGCCCAGTTGCAACCTTAGGAGTGTCAGAGTTGGTTGTCGTTTTTGGTGCTTCTGATGGGTTTGACCCTGCACATCCAGCTCCAAGAAGAGCAACGAGCGCGAGAGGGGCCAGAACTTTTAGAGATATCTGTTTCATAGATGGGTAATGATTAGAGCTAAGTAATGTGAGAAACGCAAAATAACGATGAAAACATCGTTCATCTCATCTTAAATTTAAGAACGGTAAACCCCCAAAAACGCTTTTATGCTCTTTCCGTCCCACGGTGGTCCGGTGATGCGAGGTTGAGTAAGAAAATGAGAATCAATGGTCGAGTATTGATAAAACGAGACTGGCGAGGACTCGGCGTTTGAAAAAGGGAAATCAGCGGCCACTTTTTGTGTCGGGGCCTGTAATGAACTCTGCCCATGATGGGCCTCGTGATCACAGTAATGACCCTCCTCAACCATCAACTCATCCACATGAAAATGAGACTCTTGCTCGGCCCTTGTTTCGATATGAGTATCGTTCGATGGGGCGGCCTGCACAAGTATGGGCTGACAACAGGCTAAGGCAAAACTAAAGATAGCTGGAAGAACCAGGATCTTTGCGAACAGCTTTGTTGCCGAGATATTCATACAAGAATACGCCTCTTTCTTTGACTAGTTGAAGTTTACCGCAAAGCTATACATTCCCATAGAGCAGACTCCTTTGATCGTTGCTCCTGCCTGCTGTGGAGGGATTTCAATGGGTGTTACACCCGATGAAGGCAGCATCTTGCGGAAACCGACCGCCGGAACCGTTAAGGCAGAGGAACAATCAAATGTCCCGTTGGTTTGAACATGAATGACCGTTGGTATATTTGCCTTAGCGACCGTTACACGGGGCGCGTAGCCACCTTTGGCATTGATTTGAATAACTTGTTTTCCATCAACTACCGCTACGTTTGTCTGGTTTCGAGTAGTCACCGGGGATTCCGTTCCACCATTCCGTAAAAGCATCACTATTCCTCCAATGGCGACGACCGTGAGAATAAGAGATCCTGTGATCATTTTGTTCATATGAGAAGAAGGAAAGGACGAATAAGAGTCAGAAATTGAATATCGGAGAGATGATCCCCGCTCCAACCAGCGTATTGATCAAATTGAAGACACTAAAGAAGATAACAATCAATCCGGCTGTTTTGAAGAAGATGCCAGATTGGGCCTTCTTATGGATACCGAGCGAACTAAAACTCAGAAGGGCTAACATCGGTAACGTTCCTAACGCATAGACCAACATGGTGAGGGCTCCTTTCACGAAGCTTCCCGTCGTCAAAGTGTAAATCTGCATCGACTGGGTGAAACCGCAAGGAAGAAAGAAAGTTACAATTCCGACGAGCAGCGGGGTCAGAAGATGATTTACGTTCTTCAAACCATGAACTCTGGCACCAAGTCTATTTGGCATCGTGAGCTGTAGCCGCTTTGTCCAAGGAAAGACATCGAGGAGATTCAGTCCTAAGATCAGAAGAACGATGGCGACGAGAAGGCCAAGAATCAGCATTCCCGTTGCTCCAAATTGGAAGACGGAACCAAGCATCCCGATCACGCCCCCCAAAAGAAAGAAGGACGTGAGACGTCCAAGATGGAACATGATCTGTGGTCGTACCTTGTCGCCTTCTTTGGCAAAATTAGCCGACATCGACAGCACTAAGCCTCCGACGACGGCCATACAGGTTGAGACAGACGCGATGAGGCCGATCACGAAGGCGGTCCCATAGCCCACATCCGACGTGTTCACAAGATTTACGATCCCTAGTTTCTGCAACAGAATAAAGAAGACAACGAACAAGAGAGCGATCGGAGCTGCAATCGCAAACTCAGACCACTTCACTGCTTTTGCTTCTTTCTCAAGCGTGAGTGAATATCCATGAGGCTTTAATACTTCGCTCAACTCATTCATGACTTGCTCTTGTGTTTTCTCTCCAAACTCTCCGGTTATCTCTACGCTGTTATGATTGAGTGAGGTCTTAGCGCTTGCTATCTCTTTTACATCTTTCAGCTCGCTCTCGGTCACAATAACGCACGAATGACAGTGCATACCATTCACATGAAACGTATAGGTTTGTGCCATACTAGATTTTCTTTGCCTTAAGGCGTAAGGAATTACCAACAACCGAAACACTTGAAAAAGCCATCGCAAGTCCAGCGAAAACTGGATTTAAGAGCCATCCAAAAAACGGGAAGAAGAGACCTCCCGCGAGCGGGATACCAATAATGTTATAGATAAACGCCCAGAATAGGTTTTGCTTGATTCCCGTCATCGTGATCTTAGAAAGATGAATCGCTTTGACGAGTTTTGAAATATCGCAATGTAAAAGCGTGATCCCCGCCGTCTCAATGGCGACATCCGTTCCTGTTCCCATCGCAATCCCCACATCAGCCTTCGCTAAAGCAGGAGCGTCATTCACGCCGTCTCCCGCCATGGCAACAATATGACCTTTTGATTGTAGTTCTTTTATCTGATTCAGTTTATCATCTGGCATCACTTCGGCAACCACCTCATCAATCCCAACTTCTTTCGCGATGGCGTTTGCTGTGTTTTCCATATCACCCGTAAGCATGACGACCTTAATGCCAAGCGCATGCAGGTCTTTCACGGCTTGGACTGATTCAGACTTGATCGCGTCCGCTACAAAAACGACGGCGATCACTTCTTCTTG
This sequence comes from uncultured Gammaproteobacteria bacterium, assembly GCA_964359565.1. Classification (GTDB taxonomy): domain Bacteria; phylum Patescibacteriota; class Patescibacteriia; order 2-12-FULL-60-25; family 2-12-FULL-60-25; genus JAGOTP01. Next base: position 4,010 of record CAYHTN010000002.1, on the reverse strand, counting down.
CGTCGCCAACAAAATCGGTGTCTTCCCTTCGGAAGTTGCTTGCGTGATACCATTGCTCTCTGCATCAACTGGCAGTTTAAGATCAGCAATGAGCTTTGTATTCCCTGCAAAATATTCCACATGATTAATTTGTCCTTTCAAGCCCTTTCCTTTGATGCTCTCAAAATTCTTCACGGAGACAAGATCAATCTTCTTGCTCTTCGCATGTTCCGTTATTGCATGAGCAATCGGATGCTCTGATTTGCTTTCTAGAGAAGCTAAAATAGATATGACTTCTTTCTGAGTAAAGTCAGATAGAATCTGAACACCGACAAGTTCCGGTTTCCCTCTGGTAATTGTTCCCGTTTTATCAACGACGACGGTATCAACCTTATGCAATTTTTCAAGTGTAGCCGCGTCTTTAATCAAGATGCCTTCTTTTGCGCCTTTTCCAACTCCGACGATGATGGCAGTGGGAGTAGCCAAGCCTAGGGCACACGGGCAGGCGATGACGAGAATGCCCACGAATGATGTCAGACCATAAGAAAGCGCTTGAGAAAAACCAAGGTAAGGGGTACCGATAATCAACCAGACTGCGAGTGCGACGACTGAGAGAACAAGAACAATGGGAACAAAGACCGATGAGATCTTGTCTGCGAGCGCCTGAATGGGCGCACGACTTCCTTGTGCTTCCTCAACCATTTTAATAATTTTAGCGAGCAATGTTTCTGATCCAACTTTTGTCGCTTTGAAAGTAAATGCGCCTGAGGTATTCATGGTTCCAGCAACGACCTTGTCATTTATGCTTTTTTCTACAGGCATTGATTCGCCTGTCACCATAGACTCATCAATGAACGATGACCCTGCTGTAATGATGCCATCCACAGGAATATTTGCCCCTGGTTTTATAATAATTAAATCACCAACTAAAACTTGATCTGCCGGAACTTCTTGTTCTTGACCATCCCGAACAACCAAAGCGGTTTTCGCTTGTAGGTTCAGAAGTTTTTCAATCGCATCCCCTGTTTTCACCTTTGCACGCGCTTCAAGATATTTTCCCAAGGCAATAAAGGCAATCACAATGATAGTAACATCATAGTAGCTCTGCTCCACATTAACGAAACGAGCGAGTGATTCTTCAAAGGCGGACAAGACAAAGCTATAGACAAAAGCGACAGAGGTACCAATACCAATCAACGTGTCCATGTTGGCTTTGCCATATCGTAAGAAACGGTAGACTCCAAGCAGATAGGGTTTGCCAACGACGAAGAGGGTGTAGGTCGCAAAGATGGGTAAGAGATGATGAAAAAACTCTTTGAGAAAGTCGACTGGCGGAGCTAAAACCTTGAACTCGGCGAGTATGTCCCAACCCATGATAAACGCGCTAAAAATGGCGAGCGGAATGACAGACAAAACCTTAGTCCGCATATCGGTAAGCTCTGTAAATTTGTCCTTCTTTGATTGGTTTAAGCCTAGGTGTGCTGTATGTTCACGTTCTGACATGCTCATAGATTCGGCGGTCGGCATTATGAGAGAATAGCCAAGAGGTTCGATGGTCCGTGAGAGATAGTCGGGGCTTGTCTTCGTCTCATCGAAAGCGACCTTGGCTGTCTCAGTACCATAATTCACTTGCGCCAATTCAACCCCTGGAACCTTCTTAAAGGTCTTTTCGATAATACCCGCGCAAGAGGCACAGTGCATGCCTTTGATCTTGTAGGTTTGGGAAGTGGTCATATTACTTGTAGTGAGCTTGTCGAGCTATTTGCGTTTTAATTGGTACACTTTAAGGATCTCACCGATGGCCTTCTTCTCATGACCGCCCTTGATTTGATTCAGGGCGCAGTGCGAAAGGTGGTTTTCGAGCAAAACGTCCTCGATGTTAGAAAGTGCCTGCTTCACGGCAGATGTTTGGGTAATCACGTCAATGCAATATTTATCTTGCGAAATCATGTCTTGGAGGCCACGCACTTGGCCTTCGACGATCTTGAGCCGACGAATGAGTTTATAATTGTCTTGATGCATATGAAATGCATCATACCCCCTGGGGGGTATATGTCAAGCTCAACAAAAGAGTGTCTCCAAAAACACAACGGACCGCGTTATACGCGGTCCGTTCTCTGGCTTTGTAAAAACCATTAAGGAGCGTTGGAAGGCGCACAAGCGCTTCTCTGCCCTGGACGAGTCGGCGAACAAGACCGCGGCCGATGTGACGCCCTCCGACAGGCAGATTCTGCTGCGAAAGGCGCTCCGTCGCCTCGCGGACGAGCGCAGCGCCCTCTCCCCCTCGCAGCAGCGACTGCTGGATGGTCTCGCGAAGGGCGAGTCCTACGACGAGATCGCCGGGGCGCTCGGCTGGACCGCCCTGTACGCGAGGGTGAGCGCCCATCGCCTTCGCAAGAACCTCTTCGCGAGCCACCTCGTTTCCGTTAGCACACCACTCAAAGCCGTTCAGGAACTCATGGGTCACAAGACGATCGAGATGACGATGCGATACGCCCACCTTGCGCCGGATGTTCGACACGCCGCGATCGCTCTTCTAGAACCGTCTTCGCGGAAAGAATTGTCAACCTATTGTCAACCGGAGCCATTTTTTACCTCGAATGCCGCTTCTGCTCTTGTCCTTCAAGGCTCGAATATTTGCTCAACCTAAAGAAAAACACCACCTCATGGTGGTGTCTCTCGCATGGTGGGCAGGCAAGGATTCGAACCTTGGAAGGCACAAGGCCAACAGATTTACAGTCTGTCCCGTTTGACCGCTTCGGTACCTACCCTTGCTCGGCTTGACCATCTCCACTTCATATCCGCCACTGGCGTTTACTACGTTGCGATGATCGCCTGTGCTTCCCCACGCCTTTGGCGCGGGGACCCCCGTTTGAGATCGAAGGGAAGATCTGGTGATCAGTGACTGACCATGGAGCCGTTGACCAGAATTGAACTGGTGACCTCATCCTTACCATGGATGTGCTCTACCAACTGAGCTACAACGGCGTTTTAAAAAGCCAGGCTATTGTTTCTGTTTCTCACTTCTTCGTCAAGGGTGGACGGGGTGCTGGGCTGGCTTGTTCGAGGACATCGATCTTTTCACGCCAGGCTTGAAAACGGGTTTGATCATCTGAAAGGACACGGACGCGATCGAAACGGAGGCGAGCTTCTTTGAGATCCTTGCGTACCAGAGCGATTTCAAGGGCTAATTCTGTATACTTGGTGCTGTTCTTTTCAAGATCAAGGGCCCGAACAATCGACTCTTTGGCATGAACGAGCTGGTTCCGTTCGAGGTAGTACTGGGCGAGTTCGGCATGACGATGGGCTTGCCGTGGACTGACCTGAACGGCCTTCAGACGCATAGTCTCGACTTGAGACATATTTCCTTCGACTTCGGCGATATCGGCAAGACCAGCATAGACCGCATCATCCGCCTTCTTGATTTTCACCAAAAACTCATAGGTTTCTTTTGCTTGAGGGTAGAGCTTTTGCTTGAGGTAAATCTGTCCTAACCCTTTATACGCATCCTCTTGGCGAGCATCGAGGGCCAGCACTTCAAGATAGCGACGTTCGGCGTCGGCGAATTTAAGATCACGCGCCAGCGAACGTCCTTCAGATAACAAGGTCTTCATCCGTTCTCGAGTACTTGGTGCCATCGCGGCAAGCGGGTTCTTGACGTTCTTATACATTGCTTCAAATGCCTGCAAACGTTCATACATCGATTGATACGATTGTGATGCGGCACGGGCGATGCGGCGGCCAATCCGTTTAAAGGGCTGAACGCGATCCGAACGCATGCGTTCAAAACGACGGCGAATAAGCTCGGCGCGTTTTTGGCGATGCTGTTCTTCTTTTAAGGATTCTGGATCGAATAAACGGATCTTGTCCCAGTGGTGCCACAAAATATAGACCACCATGGCAAGCGCGAGGGCGGCGATAAAAAAAGCGATGAGAGGGAAAATCATGTAAGACGAAACAGCGTAGGAAACCGACTCTTTTAGCCCACGAGGGCTGACCGACAGAGGAGACCAAAGGCGCGTGGATCAAGC
>CAYHTN010000001.1:0-51276 GCA_964359565.1 uncultured Gammaproteobacteria bacterium | reverse complement strand
CCTCACCCCAGAAATCGTTGATGCCTTTCAGGCAAATTGTGCTGCGGGCAATCTCAAAGATTGGGCCATTCACGCTCCCTACTATATCAACTTCGCAAACGCCGAAGGACGCATTCGCGGAAACTCCATTCGTATCATCCGCGAAGAATTAGAGCGCGGCACCCTGCTCGGTGCCTCCTATGTCATGTTTCATCCCGGGAGCGCCAAAGACGTGGGCGAAGAACAAGGTCTCGCCTATGTTATTGAAGGTATCAAAAAAGTTCTCGATAAATACAATGGCACGACTCAACTTTTAATCGAAATCTCCGCCGGAGCCGGCATGGTGATCGGAGATACCTTCGAAGAAGTGGCTGCTCTGCTCGAAGGGATCGGAAATCCTGAACTCGGCGTCTGTTTTGATACCGCCCACGCCTTTGCGAGCGGATACGATCTCCGCACCAAAGCAGCGGTTAAGAAAACGTTTACGCAATTTGATACATTGATCGGCTTAAAACGTCTTAAAATGAGTCACTGTAATGACTCGAAGGTTGAGCTCGGGGCACGCAAAGATCGTCACGAGCACTTAGGCAAAGGCTTTATCGGTCTCGATGGTTTTGATGCGATTATTCATCATAAAAAACTTGCCCATCTCAATTTGATTCTCGAGACGGAACCAGATGATGTGCAAACCGATTTGAAAATTCTGAAGAAATTCCGTGATTCGTAATAGTATGCGCCTTTCTGTCCGCGTAACCCCAAACGCAAAAACAACTGAGATCATCGGTTGGGAAGACGATATCCTCAAAATACGTCTCGCCGCCCCTCCGGTCGAAGGACGAGCAAATGAAGCTCTCCTCCGTTTTCTCGCCAAAAAACTCCGTCTCCCGTTTACGAGTCTTTTTCTTCATGCCGGATCACGCGGCCGTCTAAAATGCCTCGATATCCCCGATAATATTGACATCAAAAACACGTTCTAGAGGCAGAACGTGTTTTTGCTTTTTATATTCTCTTCTTTACTCCCTATCGATCCTTGATTGAGTTCAGAATAAATTGCACCATCTGCTCATTTTCGGGAGTCACTTGTTCGATCGAAATATGGAGCATGTGCCCTTTCAAAAGGATCACATAATCACGAGAAGGGACTTGCTGATTCAAGGTCGCGATCTTTCCCTCGTAGGTTGTAAGCAGATGTGTTCCTAATAACGTTGTTTTTGATTTTGTGATTTGTACCCGTTCCATGAGTTTCTCCACTACTTCATCCCCACCTCCTCCAAATGAGGGCTTATCAATCAGAGAAAGTTGGATTGCCGCTCCCTGCCGTATCGCGCCACGATCAGCATCATAGACATAGCCCGGGTTCAATTCGATAGTACTTGCGACGCAAGCTTGACCGACACACACGCCACCGCGGTTATGCCAAACCGCGCTCCACCCAGAAGGAATGTTGAAAGAAAATGGAAAATTAAAGCCTTTTGCCGGGGCAAATGTGTTAACTTTGAGCGCTGGGCAGACCGTGACAACCGCCTTTTTCACGGGGGTCACGACCGGCGACGTCTTTGCATACGCCGGCAATAAAGTCGTGAGAAAGATGGCAGAAAGAATAATTTTACCTGCAAGGAGGGTCCAGAAGAGTTTAGAACGGAAAAGAGAGGTCATAAAATATACGTTAAGAGATTTGCCTTTCTCAACGTACATACTGATCCTATTATGACACTTTATTCTTTCGGCACCGGATCCCAGCCTCCCGGATGCCAGGGATGACAGCGATTAATACGCTTAAAGGTCATCCATCCTCCTTTAAAAAGACCGAATCGCTCCATCGCGTCATAGCCATACTCCGAACAGGTTGGGCGAAAACGACAGGCGCCGTGCGGGAAAAAGACCTTCATGAGCCCATGATCCGGAGAAAGTGTTTTTTGATAGATACGAATAAGCACCAGAACGATCCTTCGAGGGAACTGTGTGATCTGGTGCCAAAACATATTTCTTTATACTGCCGCGGTTGGGGCCTGAAAGACAATAGACGATTTTCGTTTAGCTTTCGGTGGCCGCTTCGGAACGGGCTTTATCAGCGCTTCCGGAATTTTTTCAAACGAGTGAAGAACAGCGGTCGTGAGCTCTGCAAAAGGAGCAGTCAGGGCTTCAGGCTTGGCAATAAAGAGCAGGTCCATATTCTGCGGCCAAGCGACTTGATTCAAACGGAGGATTTCGCGCATCCGCCGTTTAATACGATTGCGCTTATTGGCGCGCTTAAACATCTTGGTCGTGATCACAAACCCAATCTTCGTCGGTTCCTTGCTTTGACGAATGCGGAGCGTAAAAAAGCGCCCATAAACAACTCGGCCCCGCTGAGACAGCAGGGCGAAGTCGCGCATACGGCGCAATCGATGGACCTTGGGGAGCATCTTACGTCAGCTCTTTTGATGCAAAACGCACCAAAATAAAGCTTAAGCAACCCGGCCGGTTTTGATCGCAATGCGTTTTCGGCCCTTGGCACGACGACGAGAAAGGACTTCACGTCCTCCACGGGTACGCATACGCACTAAAAAGCCATGCACTTTGGCTCGGCGGCGCTTTTTGGGCTGATAGGTTCGTTTTGTGGCCATAGAATGGGAGTACTCTAGCGGAGTTCCTCTTTTTTTTCAATAGCAGAGCCTTATTTGAATTTTTACCATTATTTTCTCTCCATAGAGCCAAAAATATGTCTGGACATTTTTTATTAACCCATTGAGAAGATTTCTTCAAAGATCCTCCCCTTTGTCATCCTCGGACGGAGTGGAGCTTGCGGAACGAAGATCCGAGGATGACGCTATGCTAGACCAAGCGTCATAACGAACCCTTCTATCGTTAGAGAGAACAATACTCCTCTTTTTTGATCATTCTATGGATCCACGTATTCGCGTTATCGCACTCGTTCTTGCGCTTGTCGTCGTTTTTCATCAAACGCTCGCCAAAGTTCCGTTCGGGGTGAGTCTTGCCCTGTTCGCGATTGCGTATTTTGTTGTCTTTCAGGCGGCGACCCGCTGGGATAAACAATTACGAAATCCTTGGGCGACCGTTTTTCTTATCCCTGCCTGTGCTGGGATCTTTGGCGAGAGCTGGTATGCCGGAGACGCGGTTCGAACGGTCGCTTGGATGATTGTTCCGACGAGCCTCGCTCTCTTTTCCTATTGGGTGACTGCCAGCACTCGCTCCTGGCGTGAAGCGTTTTCGTTTACTCCTCCCGCCTTCTTTCAGGAAACGCTCTGGCCATTCCGACGATTTCGCGAGCACCTCGCGGTCCCTTCTCAAGCTTCCGGAAAACACGTCTGGCAGATCGTCCTTGGTCTTGCCGTAGGTTTTCCTCTCCTTTGGATTATTACCTCTCTCTTCTCGGCCGCAGATGCCACATTCGCCCAACTCATCCATCGCGTCTTCGATTGGAATATTCTCCCTACTGATGCGGGTGTCTGGTTCCTCGATATCCTTATCGGCATCTTCTTCATTGGTTTTATAGGGACGGCTTTACGCCGACGGCTCATTCCCGCCATCACTACAGAAGCAGGAGAAACGGTACATGCTTTTAAAGATTACCTCGCTCTTCACACCTTCCTCGTCGCGCTTAACGGCATCTTCCTCGCCTTCGTGATCATTCAAGTTCTCTATGTCGTACAGGGGAGTGGCCATTGGACCGCAACCGGACTTACCTATGCCGATTATGCCAAACAGAGCTTCTACCAACTTTTTTGGGTCGGTGTGCTTGTCTTTGGCATCGCCTTCTTTTGCTATCGCATTGCAGGTACCAAGCTTCGCCTCACTCGCATTCTTCTTCTTACCCTCCTCGCCCAAACAGCCGTCGTCCTCGCTTCGGCGTGGACCCGGCTTTCCATGTATGTGTCTGCCTATAATCTGACTGTGGCACGTTGGTGGGGAGGCGTTGGCCTTCTTCTCGTTGCCTGTGTTCTTACCTGGTGTGCGTTCTGCTTGCTCCGAAAGGTGAGCATTCCTCGATTCGTGCAAGGCCTCGTGATTGGTTCATTCGTGCTCGTGCTCCCGCTTGTGTTCGTAAACCACGAAGGACGCGTGGCAGAATATAATATTCATCGCTACTTGGTCGGTGAAACCACAAAACTAGACGCCCCCTATCTCCTCACCCTCTCTTCGGATGCGCTTCCTCCGCTCGTGAGTTTAGTTCGTCGGGCCTGGAATGAAGATCCGAATCTCCAATTACGGGCTCATGGACATTGTATGGTGAACGAAACCGAAATCGCCTGCCTTCAACGTGAATTAGATTTTAAAAAAGAGTTCTTGTCGCAGTCCGCCGAGATGGATTGGCGCCTGCTCGTTCGTAATGATTGGCGCGCCCTTGATTTGCTACGTCAAAAGTAGGAGTGCGGACCAGTTTGTAAAAGACAAGTAGTCAAAACTACAAAGAAAAAATAAAACCGAAAGCCGCTCAATAAATAGAAAATTTGCATTTTTATTATCCCCTTCCTCCACATGTTGTCCCCAACTGTTTTTTCAACGTGTGCAAATTTGACAGGGCTGTGCATAACTGGAATTATCGTCCGCAAGACGCACTCACCATTTCAGAACGTTGTTTTCGGTCTTGCGGTTCAGTTATTTTTTCATTTTTCACGTCTCTATGGACACACAAGCGATCTGGCAAGCGGCTCTCGGCGAGCTCGAGCTTACCCTGTCGAAGGCGAATTTCACGACGTGGTTCAAAAATACGTTTATCAGCTCTTTTGAGAACACCCGCGTGATTATCGCTGTCCCTAACACCTTCACCAAAGCGTGGTTAGAGAAAAAATATCATGAATCGATCGTCAAATCCCTGCGCGCGGCCGCCAATCAGAACATTCGCGAAGTGACTTATCGCGTTGAAGTGAAGAACACCACCATCCTCCCTCTTGAGCACATTGCCGCCGAAGCGCTGCCTGACGGTGTCCACCTCGCACAACCTCAGCACGGAGGCGGTCATGATTCCGTTGCAAGTCATGAGGGTAATACCTGTGATATCGGCCTTAATCCTCGCTATGTGTTCGAGCAGTTCATCGTTGGGAAAGGAAACGAGCTCGCTCATGCCGCCTCCATGGCGGTAGCTGCAAAACCGGGTCAGACCTACAACCCCCTTTTTATCTACGGCGGTGTCGGCATGGGAAAAACCCACCTCTTACAAGCCATCGGCCATCATTTAGTTTCACAACAGCCACAAGCGAAGGTCCGTTACGTGACCTGCGAGCGTTTTACAAATGAATTTATCCAAGCCGTCCGGAGTGGTCGTGGGGCAGACTTCAAAGAAACCTATCGCACCGTCGATCTACTTTTAATCGATGACATTCAGTTTTTAACCGGCAAAGAAGGCACACAAGAGGAGTTTTTTCATACCTTCAACACCTTGCATCAGAACAACAAGCAGATCGTGATCGCCTCTGATCGTCCCCCAAAAGATATTCCAACTCTCGAGAGTCGCCTCCTCTCACGATTCGAGTGGGGCATGATGGCTGACATCTCAAAACCGGATTTCGAGACCCGGGTCGCAATCCTTCAAGCTAAATCTCGCGAGAAGCAATACCCTCTTTCGATCGAGATCATGCATTCTATTGCCGGGTCGATTCAATCCAATATTCGTGAACTCGAAGGCGCCCTCAACAAGATCATCGCCTACCACCAATTCAAGAACTTATTACCGAGCACCGAATCTGTTCAGACCCTACTTCAAAGTTTCGCGCCAACGATCACCAAACGCACCCTCACCCCCCGTCATCTCTTAGAAGCGATTACGCACCACTACGACATCACCATGGAGGATATCCTGGGGAAAAGCCGTGAACAACGTTTTGCCCTCCCTCGTCAGATTGCCATGTTTTTGCTACGTGAAGAGATAAAATGCTCCTATCCCGCCATCGGTCATCATATCGGTGGACGCGATCACACTACCGCCATGCATGCCTGCGACAAGATCAATACCCTCTTAAAAACCGACGAAGAGCTCAAACGAAACCTCGGGACGCTTCGCGAAAAGCTTTACTCCACAAGCTCGTCCACATCTTAATCAGATGGGGGTAAGCCTGTTCACGAGCGTGTATAGAAAGAGAATAAAACCCTATCCAGCCCCTCTTGCACACACTTATCCAGAGCGAGTCCCTCACCTCACACAGTCAGTACACAGAAACACCGTGGACAGATCCACGGTGTTTCTACTCTCAACCCAGTTAAATTCGGACGCTGTCCCCATACCTCACAGCCCTTATTACTATTACTACTGAGTTATATATAAATCTCTTTAATACAGAGAGCTGGGGAAAGAAGTCGATCATTGTTTCAAGATCCCCATACTTGGATGCAGACCGCGAAGCGAACGAGGCTTTTTGTGAGACGCTATGGAAATAGCGGTGAACAAAAAACGCAGTGAGCGACAAAGGTATGCGCCAAGTATGGGGATCTTGGGGTTATTGACGAACCGATTCGCCACACGTACAAGGTCTAGGTACACTGATCTCCTATGAACTTCGCTTGCACTCAAGAAAATCTCGCTCAAGGTCTTTCCCTAGTCGCGCACGTGGCTGGGAAGAACGCGAATCTTCCGATTCTCTCTCACGTACTCCTGCAAACCGATGGCGGCAACCTTCGAATTTCGGCCACGAATTTGGAGATGGCGACATCTGTGCTCGTACGTGGCAAGGTAGATCAGCCAGGAGAGTTTACGGTGCCCGCAAAATTATTTCAGGACTACATCGGGCTTCTCGGCGAAGGAAAAGTCGAGCTTGCGCTTAAGAATGATCAGCTCGAGATTCGGGCTGATGGAAAAACGACAAATATCAAGGGCCTTGTCGCAACAGAGTTTCCTCTGATCCCACGTTTAGCAAAAGATCTCTCGTTTCGGATGGAGGCGGAGCCTTTGCGCCACGCGATTTCCCAAGTCGCTTTCGCGGTTTCGGTTTCGGACTCTCGCCCTGAGCTTAGTGGCGTTGCCTGTTTCTTTAATACTCAAGGTGGAAAAGATTCTTTGGTGATGGCGGCAACGGATTCGTATCGTCTAGCGGAGCGCCAAGCGCACTTAGCCACAGGCGCGGGCTCAGATGTGGAAAAGAAGTGCATTATTCCCGCGCGTGCGATGCAGGAAATCGGCCGTATCCTTTCAGGATACAAGGATGAGGTTGGGATGCCACAATTTATTGAGTGGTCGATGACGGATAGTCAGCTCGCCGTCTCGTTTGGAAATGTCGAACTCGTTTCTCGGTTGATTGAAGGATCTTTTCCCGACTATAAACAGATTATCCCCAAACAGTTCCGCACCAATTGTCGTGTGAAGCGCACGGAGCTCATGAAAGCGATCCGTGCCGCCTCGCTTTTTTCTCGCCAAGGTATTTACGACGTTCTCTTTGAAATGTCGACCGAAGGCATGCTCACGGTTTCTTCCGCGGATACCGGCACAGGTGCGCACACGGCGAAATTACACGCCGTCGTTGAGGGTGAATCAAATAAAGTGACCTTGAATTTCAAATACATGAATGACGGTCTGAGTATCATGGAAACGGATTTTGTCGTTCTCCATGTGATTGATGCCATGAATGCGGTTGTGGTAAAGCCGGCGGATAAAGAAGGATTCCAATACGTGGTCATGCCGATTCGACAATAATCCCACGAATCATTGTAGGGGCACGACGCGTCGTGCCCCTTTTCGTAAAAAAAGAGTCCCTCCGCATCGTTAGTTTGATGGAAGGGGGTGATGAGACGTTGAAGATCAGCGGCTCGTTGGGTAGCAGATCCCTCGACGCGAGCCGGGCGGCTCGTCGGACGCGATGGCGCAGACCCCGATCGAACAGCTCGAGAAGTCAGTGCTGTTCGGGAGGGTGCACCGCGGGAAGCAGCGACCCTCTTCGTTGCCGCGCGTCGGCATGCACTCCCCGCGGAGCGGGGTGCACTCGTCCAGCCCACCGCCCGGAATGACCGAGCACGGGCTCGTGCAGAACCGCGCGCCGTTCGCGACCACCTGCTCACACCGAAGTTCGGTCGGGCAGTCGGCGTTGGTCGCGCAGGCACGGCCGACGAAGAGAGTCGTGGGGCAGGTCTGCCCCGGCCAGTCCCCCATGCAGGCGGTGTTGAGGAGAGCCCGTCCCGGGCACTGGGCGAACGTGCTCCCGGCCGGGCAGCACCAGGTGCGCGTGGCGCTAGCCCACGCGGGCGACTGTCGTACGTCGTGGGTGAAGTAGGTGAGGGTGCGCCCCACCTGACCTTCGGCGCATCCGCTGACACCGCCGTCGGCGACGGTGCCCCGGATCCGACCGGTCTGGTCCGGGTCCGGGATGTCGCCGCAGCCCGGGCAGGCAACGACGAACAGAAACATGATGATGCTTCGCATGGAAAGTCCACCTCCGGTAGTGGGTCGTGCACGCGAGATTTTCGCGAGACGGACGTGTAATTAAAGCAAAAAACAGGGCTTTTGTCAATCAGAAGCCCTGGAGCCTGGCAAGGAGGTATTTTTTAAGAAGTCTTGTTTTAGCCAAAATAGTGGCTGCTTTTTCTTGTATCTATTCGCAGGAGTATGATTATGGCCCATTCCGTCATCCTCGGAAAATCACACCATAAATAAAAAGATAGGTGATTTATCCGGGGATCCACTTGGAGGAGCGACCAGTGACAACCTAAGCTATCAGAGGATAAAACCCTTAATATTTCTCTTCACTCACTAGTCGTTCGTGAGGACTGGATCCTCGGACAAATCACTACGTCTTTCTTAGTGATCGAGTGATTTTCCGAGGATGGCGTATGAAAGGAAGTCCTTCTCTTTGTTCTCCTTGGTACATTGTTCGACTTCAGCGAGCTTAGTCGAGACGCAAACGGCGTGTCAGAGGAGGAGAATCTCCTATGGCACCGTCACACCGACATCGGCGGTATCTATCTCGCCGCTATTGCGGAAACCAGAGACGTGGAGCGTATACGATCCCGAGGCGAAGGCTCGATCAACGGCGATGGTAAATGCTTCACTAAAGGGTGGATTGACGGTGGTGAGTGGATTCACGACCCCGTCGCGGGTGATGAGAGAAAGATCGATACGGATATATTGACTAGGTTCTTCTACACGCAGATTTACGCTGTTGTCGCCGCTCGAAGACCAGCTCAGGGGTCGCTGGCCTTCGATCTCGATACTTGGTCGAGGGGCTGAAAGGATGTTTGAGATCGGGACAAGGATGCCTCCAGAAGCGTTCTGTGCTTGATACTGGACCTGTACCTCCACTTCGCCTCGATTTCCCGCGTCATCGATCGCAGTGACGTTCAGGGTATGGATGGAACTATTCTCGACGAACGAAGGGAAGGACCCGCCCATCGTCCAAGGAGAGCTCCCTGCGGTGGCAATGAGATTATTATCGATACTCGCTTCAACGCGTACGACGGTGCGAACCGAAGTGATGCTCGGACGAATCGTAAGGGTACGGCCAACAATAACCTGATTATTTCTCGGTTCGAGCAGGCTGACTTCTGGTTTGGTGGTTGGCGTATGCACGTCGTCGTATTCTGTGGGTGCGGTACTGGTTGCGTATGGAGATTTTGGCAACCAATTTTTGATCGCGCGTTCCCATGCTTCAAATTGGGGATCTTGAGCGGGATTAGTTGGAGGTGGACCGTTGATGTCGTCTTTTTCTAGGTAGTACAAGATCGAATGAGGAACAATATACGAACGCTCTTCCACGAATTCAGCCGGGGTTTGCTCGGTTGCGAGTTTGCCTGAGATACGATCAACTTTTAATTTTTGAAAAAAGACTTGACCGAGTAAGGCGAGGTTTTTTGTTTCTCCCGGTGCCGGTTCTTTGAAACGTTCTTTTGGAAGATCTTTCGTTGCTTCTTTCATGTACGCATTCCAGATAGGAGCGGCGATCACAGAACCGTCAGCACCTTTTTTCATGTCAGTACCATCGCTGTTCCCAACCCAAACCACGGATACGAGATTAGGGGTATAACCAACGGTCCAGGCATCTTTAAAACTATTTGTTGTTCCGGTTTTGGCGGCGACCTGACGATCAGGGAGGGTAAGGAGAGCGCTGCGCGCGCCAAAGATATAGGTACGGGCAGAAGTGTCACTTAAGACATTCGAAAGGAGTCGTGCCCCTTGGCTCTCCATCACGCGTTCTCCTTCGGGCTGTTTCCACTCATCCAAAACGATACCGTCGGAGCCTTCGACACGAAGAATGGCATTGGTTGGTAAACGAACACCATCGTTCGCGAAGGTCGCGAAGGCGGAAGCGTGTTCGATGGGTTTCACTTCGCCACTGCCAAGCGCGAGCGAAAGACCAAAGCGGCTACGATCTCCGAGGGTGCTATAGCCAAGACGTTCGGCAAAATCGATTGTTCGTCCGACGCCATTCAGATAGATGAGCTCGACGGCGGGGATATTGAGAGAGCCTTGTAGTGCTTGTCGTAAACTGACCGGACCACGTTCTTTAAAGTCGTAGTTATTGGGGGTATACGAATTATTATCGACACGAAAATTGGTAGTCACGTCCCAAAGTTGGGTTTGAGGAAGATAGCCGCGGTTGAAGGCGAGACCATAGACGATTGGTTTGAAACTCGATCCTGGTTGACGTGGACGGATGGTGATATTCACCTGCCCATCATTGGCAGTGTCAAAAAAGTCTTTGGAGCCTACCATCGCAACGACTTGTCCGGTTTTTGGATCGAGTGAGATTAAGGCAGCGTTGGTGAACTTATATTCTTTGCCACGGGTATCTACGCCCTTTTTCACTTCGCGTTCGGCGATCTGCTGTTTTTTCCAATCAAGTGTCGTGATCACTTTAAGACCGCCCTGTTCCACCTGCTTTTGCCCATATTTATCAACCAAGAGCGAGCGGACATACATCACAAAGTGAGGTGCATCGATGCCGCTAATTTTTTTAGGACGAATCTTGTCGAGTGTTTTCATGGTCTTCGCGACCTCCGCCTCTTCTTTGGGAACATAGCCTTGTTCGGCCAGGAGATCCAAAATGTATCGCTGACGAACGACTAAGCGGTCACGATTATCCCCATGCAGACCGGTTCCATATGGAGAATACAGATCAGGTGCTTGAGGAATGGCGGCAAGAAGAGCGGCCTCATCAAGAGTGAGGTCTTGCGCAGATTTACCAAAGTAGGTTTGTGCGGCCGATTCAATCCCATAAATGGTCGAGCCGTACGGAATCTCATTCAAATACAATTGAAGAATTTCATCTTTGCTATAGGTGCGTTCGATTTGAAGTGCAAGGATAAATTCTTTTGCTTTACGTAGGAGACTGCGTTCGTTTGTTAAGATCGCGTTTTTCACTAACTGCTGTGTGAGGGTTGATGTTCCTTTAATACGCTCACCACGAAGGGTGTTTACGACCACGGCGCGGAACAGACCACGCCAGTAGACGCCGTGATGTTCATAAAATTTCCGATCTTCGATTGAGACGGTCGCCATCGGCACATAGCGAGGTACGTCTGCAATTTTGATCAGAGTTCGTTTTTCGTCTCCGTGGATCTCGTAGAGGAGATGCTCTCCCGTCCGGTCGTAGATACGGGTTGATTGAGGCACTTCACGGGTCGAAAGGGTGTTTGGGTCGGGAAGATCCCGGCTCACCCAGGCGAGGGCGATCGTGACGACGAAAAATCCCAACACCAAACCAATACCGCTGATCCAAAGCAGGGCTCGAAAGAGGCGCTTCCAGGGGAAGCGGCGTTTAGGCGTAGAAGGGGTTCCAGGAGTTCGTTTAAACATAGCAATAAAAGTCGAAAGGAAGCTCATTTTTTGGCTAATTCAAGTTCTTTTTTAGTGTATTCCCATTGACAAAATAGGGCAAATCTGGTATAAATGATCCTTACGAATCGAAGTACCTTAACTTGAGAAACGACATTTAGAGGACCCTATTGTACCGGTCGGAAGTCCTCTAGACGCGCTTTTCACGGACTTCGATTTTCTTGTCATGACCCAATCCCCTCTTGTTCGTGTCCTGGTCTCCTTCGTTGTCGTATTTGGGATGTTATCGGTAGATGTTCATGCTTCTTTTGCAGCAGCAACCTCTTTCGCAGAGACTGTGACCGTTTCTTCTGGGCCTCAGATCACAACTTCGACAACGACGGTCCAAACGGATGAAACAACTCCGGCTGACACTGATGAGGAAGATTCGATCGAAGAAATTCCAACCGCGACCAATACCCGTCCAATCGCCCTGAAGACCTATCGTGTCGATGCGACTTCCTACACCTCTTCTCCTGAAGAAACGGATGATACGCCAGAATTAGCTGCGGACGGTACCTGTACCTATTTTGGCATGATTGCCTCGAACTTCCTTCCGATTGGAACCAAGGTGCGTATTCCGACCCAGTTTGGTGATAAAATCTTCACCGTGCACGACCGCATGAATAAGCGCTACACCCATCGTATTGACGTTTGGATGGCACAAAAGAAGGACATGCGTCAGTTCGGCATCAAACGAAACCTCCAGATCGAAGTGATCGAATGGGGTACCGGCGAAACGAATTGGAAGCATCTCGTCGGAAAGAAACGAGGGATGTGCCATCGCTTGGCGGTATAATCAATACAAAACAAAAATAACTGCCCTGAGGCAGTTATTTTGAATCTTTACGATCTTCTAGACGTTTGTTACCATCGCACCGTTCGGAAGAAGAGTCATCGATCGACGTGGCGTGGTAGCCAAGTGGTAAGGCAGAGGTCTGCAAAACCTTTATTCGCGAGTTCGATTCTCGCCCACG
Source organism: uncultured Gammaproteobacteria bacterium (assembly GCA_964359565.1). Lineage (GTDB taxonomy): Bacteria > Patescibacteriota > Patescibacteriia > 2-12-FULL-60-25 > 2-12-FULL-60-25 > JAGOTP01. Next base: position 38,586 of record CAYHTN010000001.1, on the reverse strand, counting down.
CCTCCAACGGAAAGCATCTCGAAAGAGATGTTTTTCGTTATCAAAAAATAGCCTAGAAACCCTTGACTATATTATAAAACCAGTCCATGCTGGGGGCGTTCTTCGATTTCCGGAGGACAAGGCTCTTTCACACGATTAGGAGAAAACTATCGAAAATATGTCAGACGTGCCAGTGGCATGTGCCTTGGTATGTGTGCTTATTTTGGTCTCGCAATTGGGTGCGGGGCCTCGAGGGTCAAGGTTTCAATGGTCAGGGCTCAACAAATGACGTTCTCGGTACAGGTTCAGGGTTCAGGGCTCAAGGCGATGGGGTTCAAGGTTCGTGACGTCGCAGCGGGAGGCATCGTGGTTCAGGGGATGCTCGGCAGGGCCGAGCAGGACCCCTTCGATCGCTTCACGCGTGCGGGGGTGACGAGCGATCAGGTCACGGGTGTGTCCTGGAAGGATGATCGTTTCGTGGTCTCTCTCTCGACCGCCCCCTCTGACGTGGGGACGAAGGTGACCTTGTTCGAGGGGCGTCCCTGCGAGCAACTCGTCAACTTCGCGGTAGGTGCGGGGGGGTACGTGGCCCAAATCGGTGGGGTACGCGGCGCGGGCTTCCCCACGAACGATCGCTTCAGGATCCTGTTCGACTCGTTCGCTGCTTTCCTCGGTGCTCACCCGAGGCGGGCGGTGTTCTCTCGCCAGCCGGCGAACCGGCTGGCATGGAGCCTCCGGCGTGGGCTCTGGGCACAGCCGGATCACCTCCTTCTTGGAGATGGCACGGGGAATGACCAGCTGCTCGTGGACGGCGCGACGGGCGAGGTCTTCGCCGTGTCACGCGTGGCCACGTCGGAAGAGCTCAACGACAGGGGTCTCTGGCGCAAGCTCGGTCGGCTGCCCAAGCCGCCCACCTGCGAACGTCTCAGCTGGAGTCTCGAGCGTGACGGTGACAAGTTGGCCGTGAGGGTCACGAAGATGGGCGGCCATGGCTACCGCGCTCTTCTCGAAGGCAATCGTCTCGGGAAGCCGATCCCGGTCTTCCCGCTCCCGCCTGCGCCCACCGTGACGAGGAAGCAGCCGCCTGTTCGTGCCAAGGCGATTCCGGCGACAGGCCCGAATCTCGCTCGTTTCTTTCGGTTCGGCCAAGTGGCGGCCAAAACCATCTCCTGATCCCCCTTCTCCCTTCCCGCGCTGTTCGTGCAACTCAAGCATGACCGGCGCGTTCTTTTTTGCTACGCTCCCCGCATGTCTTCTCTTCGACCAACGCTCTACATTTTTGATGCCAATGCCATGCTCCATCGAGCCTGGCACGCCCTCCCTCCGCTTACGAGCCCGGAGGGTCAGATGGTCAATGCCGTTTATGGCGTCGTGCGCTTTGCGCTCCGCCTCATTCAAGACCGTTCTCCGGATGCCTGTGTTGCTTGTTGGGACACGAAAGCGCCAACGTTTCGTCACGAAGCCTATAAAGAATATAAGACGCAGCGAGAGAAGCAACCGGACGAATTATATGAACAGATTCCTCTGATTCAAGAGGGATTAGAAACATTCGGTATTCCTTCCCTCTCGTTGGATGGTTTTGAGGCGGATGATCTGATCGGGACGATTGCGCTCCGTGCTGCTCGCGAAGGATGGCAGGTGATGATCGTGACCGGCGATCGAGATGCGCTTCAGCTTATCGGTCCACATATCTCGGTTCTTGCTTTTAAGAAAGGGGTCAGCGAAACGGTGACATACGATGAAGCAGAATTGCAAAAAGAATTTGGTCTCACCACCTCCCAATTTGTTGAGTACAAGGCCATGCGCGGGGATCCTTCGGATAATATTCCTGGTATCAAAGGGATTGGAGAAAAAGGAGCAACCGATTTGTTACAGCGGTTTGGAAATTTGAAGCAGATATTTTTGGCTGCCCACGATGCTTCCAGTGATCTCTCCCCTTCGGTTCGAGCGAAGCTTCTCGCAGGCGAAGATGGAATTGCGGCGACGCTTGACCTTGTCCGTATTCACACGAGTGTGCCCATCGACTGGCGTATTGAAAAGCAATCATTAAATGTGACGGAAGCGACCCATGCTTTTTTTGTGCGGATGGGTTTTAAATCACTGGTAAAAGAAGGAAAGAAAGAATCAGCTCCTAAAAAACAAGAGCACACGTCTGCTACGGAAGAGCTAGTAGTCACAAAAAAAATAAAAGGCACACAGAAGATAAAAGATCTCATTTGGAGACAGATCACGAGCGCATCAGAACTCGTGCGGGTATTAGCTGAGTGGAAAAATGCGGATGAGCTCCTGGTGTATTTTCATGCGGCGGAAGGATCGCTCTTTGCCCAGCAGTTGCAGGACGTCGTGCTCGCACGTGCGCACGAAGGGCTCTGTTTTCCGGACACCCTGCTTCAAGATATACGGGTGAAAAAGGTTCTGGAAACAGTCATTCTTTCAGCAATGCGTCGTGTCAGTCATGATGCAAAAAAGCAACGTCGTTCCCTCGTTCAGATTGGCATCGTGGTAGACGAGTGGCATTTTGATACGATGCTCGCGGCCTACCTTTTGCTTGCGGGTGATCGCGCCTATGATCTTTCTTCACTGGCAGTACGCTATCAACTGGAACCGACGACACCACAAACCGCGATGGAGGCAGGGACCCTGGTCTATGAGCTTATAATACGTCTTCGCGCCGAGCTAGAAAAAGAAAAATTACAATCGATTCTTGCGACCTACGAACTTCCGCTTATTCCGGTCTTGGCACGTATGGAGGAGCACGGGATCGCAGTCGATGTTCCCTATCTGCGTGCCCTCGCGAAAGAATTGCAAGACGATAAAAAATCTCTTGAAGTTCGCATGGAGACGTTGGTGGGAAAATCCTTTAACCCAGCCTCGCCAGCGCAGTTGTCAGAGATTTTATTTGGCGATCTGAAGCTACCCTCAAAAGGAATTAAGAAAGGAAAAACTGGTTTTTCGACGGCAGCTTCAGAGCTCGAAAAATTACGCGGGCAGCACCCATTGATCGAATTGATTGAAGAACATCGTGAACTGGCAAAAATGCTTTCGACCTACGTCGAAACATTGCCAGACCTTGTCGATCATACATCACGGATTCATACCACCTATCATCAAGCGATTGCAGCGACTGGTCGGCTGTCTTCAACGGATCCCAATCTCCAAAATATTCCGATTCGGACCGAGCTTGGCCGACGGATTCGTAAAGCATTCATCGCGTCTCCAGGATATACACTGCTTTCTTGTGATTACTCGCAGATCGAATTACGTTTGGTCGCCGCAATCGCGCATGATGAAAAAATGCTTCAAGCCTTTCGTGAAGGCAAAGATATTCATACTGCAACGGCATCTGCGATTTGGAGCATTCCTCTTTCGGATGTAACCAAGGAACAGCGAAGCATTGCGAAAGCGATTAACTTCGGGATTATTTTTGGCCAAGGCCCTCAAGGGCTTTCACAAGTGGCGGGAATTTCGTATGCGGAAGCAAAGCAATTCATCGCCACCTACTTCGATGTCTACAAGGGCGTGCACGAATATATGGCTCAAACAAAAGCACTCGCGCACGCGCAGGGGTATGTTGAAACACTCTCTGGTCGTCGACGCTATTTACCTGATCTTGCCTCTCACGTGCATCAGCTGCGTGCTCAAGCAGAGCGTATGGCCATCAATATGCCGATTCAAGGAACAGACGCCGACCTCATGAAGCGCGCCATGATGGTGGTGGATCGTGAACTTCCCACGCTCTGTCCATTCGCTCGGCTCCTGCTTCAAGTGCACGATGAATTGGTTTTAGAAGTGCCAGATAAAGATGTGCATAGGCTCGCCCGTGCCTTAAAAGAAATCATGGAATCGGTTGAGAAATTCGGTGTTCCGATTCTTGTAGAAACAAAGTCCGGAAAAAACTGGGCAGAAATGGAACGCCTTAAATTATAAGATCGTATGCTTATCCTCTGTGTTGGCCCAGACGCGTTTCGGGCCCAGGAGCGTGTTCGGGAACTAGCAGCGCATTTCGCGCAGAAATATGATAAAGAACAAGTGAGTGTTGAACGTCTTGAGACGTCAGGAGCGGTTCTTGTCGATCAACTGATCGAACGGATGCACACACCGAGTTTATTCACGCCCCGTCGGTTTTTAAAAACCCAGAATCTTCTCGCGGAATGTCCAAAAGGAAAACACGCGGTCTTAAAACAGGCGCTGGCACGAGCGACGGACGATACGATTATTGTGAATCGGGAAGAAGAAATCCCTACGGAGGCGCTCTTAAAAGCGACGATCGGTGAGACGAAGGTGACGCGCTATGATTTCCCACTTTTAAGTGGCGAGGCGTTTGTGACGTTTTTACAACAACTTGGAAAACGTTTGCAGTGCGAAGACCCGATCGTGATACGAAAGATCGCGGAGCAAACACAGGGGGACACGTGGGCAGCCTGGAATGAATTAAGTAAATGCGCGGCCGGTGGTTCGCTCGGGATAGATCGAGAAGAACTTTCTTCGGTGTACGAACTTGCGGATGCTTTTTTGCAAGCGCGTCCTGCGTGGCGGAGCGAGCTTGCAAAAGTGACGCAAACAAATCAGGCGATGCAAGCTTTTTTAGGGCAAATCAGAGCACTTTTACGCGTGCGTGATGGAGCCGCGCAGACACTCCCCTCTTTTATTGTCCGTAAATTACAAACGTGGCGACTCGATGCCAAGACCGAAGAACGTTTTGCGCGTATTATCTTATATTATTTCTTACAGCGTAGTGGGTACGCAAACGAAGAAGAAGCAACCTTGATTTTACCCTAATGAAAACACCCCCGTGCCTGATGCAGAGGGGTGTCTTTTTTTATTTCATCTTGCTCACCATGCGGTGCGTGTTCGATGTTTTGCGGCTCGCGTTATTGCGATGGATGATGTTCTCGCGTGTGGCTTTTCCGAGCGCTTGCTGGAGCTTTTGGGCAATTCCCGTCGCGTCCGTCTTTTTGCCTTCTTTCACAAGACTCATCAACTGCTGGGTCAATGATTTAATGTGTGTTTTCAGGCGTTTATTGGTGATGGCGCGCTTTTTACTCTTGCGCAGGTCTTTGATGGCGGCGTGCTTATTTGGCATAGCAGAGAAGTGATGGATGCAAGACTACCTTACTCCCCCTTCCCCGTCAACCGCCCGCACGGACCCTCAGATTTGGCGCATTCCTTCGTCAGACTCTGTGTTTTTTACTCACCGCTATTCCATAGCACTTCGTAAAAAGCCTCGACTCTTCCTCGGACTGCATCCAAATCTGAGGGTCCTAAGAAAATCAATAAATTGCAAATTTTACGACACTCGCAGGTTCTTTCTAATGACTTTATTCTAAAAGACTTGTTTTGACAGAAAAAGGTGTCGTAGGTATCCTCATCAATGCTGGAGAAAAGAACATTGTAATTATTTTACGACACTTGTCCTCATAGTTCAACTGGATAGAACGGGGGCGTCCTAAGCCTTAAATAGTGGTTCGACTCCACTTGAGGGCACCACCGAGCTCAGCTCGGTGGTTAGAGAGATGGATTTAACACACCTTAGCTTTGTTTCTCTACTTAGTAGGATCTACAGAGAATTTATTGTATAACCTGTGTCAGGTTAGCCACATTTGAAATGTTTCACGTGAAACATTTATCTAAGCTAAATGATGATGAATAAATCTGGATGAGGGTCACGATACAATTTATGGGCTGGTAGCTCAGTTGGTAGAGCGCTGCATTCGCATTGCAGAGGTCAGGGGTTCGACTCCCCTCCAGTCCACCACGCAAGGACCATGCCTGAATAGGGTGGTTTTTTCGTTGTGGTCCACACCTACCGCATTCTATAGCGGTGACGCAGCCAATAGGTCCATTTTGGAATCCGTTTTAGCGCAGGACGTAACGTTCGTGGTTGAAAACAAGTTGATCTGCATGCCCCGCCAGATACGCCTCACTGATCAGTGAGATTGTATTTTTTAGCACTAAACACCCAGTCATCCTTAAGATTGCTCAGTAAGGCTCTTTACGACGATCATTTTTTCCCCTTTTTAGGGAGAGGGGTTTTTGTAAACGTTCGTTTGTGATTATGAGCCTCGGACTCCTACTAGCTAGGACGCTTGTCGTCTTAATGTTCTAATACCTGGTTATTCAGGTCGTCTGTTTACCTAAGCAAGTATGATTACCGGAACAGTAGTAATGCATGCGATAGAAAAACTTATCCACAGTTTTGTAATTTTTTGATATGTAAAAACTACATAAAGTATCGTAGATAGGCTGTTTGACAGATACTTTCATATCTGTGGATAAGATGTGTATATGTTAATATATTCATCACGTTTTCTAGTCTGGTTAATATCAAGCCCGCGATCTCAAGTTAGACTCTGTGGATAAGTTTTAAAATGAGATGTTTCATGTGAAACAATTTTCTAGCTATCTTCGATAGTGTCATTTATCTGTGGATAAGGCTGTGTATAAATAGAATATGCCATCTTTTTAAGATTTTTACTGTGGATAAGTAGCATATCTGTTCATCTTGTCAAAAATAATGATGAGAGCCCAGCTTTGTTTGTTGTTTTAACATCGAAGTGCGTCTGAGAGATTGAGTTCAGACTCATCCGATGTTTTTTATTGGTATAATAGGTATTGTCTGTCAATTTTAGGATGTTGAAAGGCAAATGGTGTGACGTTGTAGTCTGTAAAGTTGCATTGGGAAGAATTACTCGTTCAAGGCGAAGTGTATTAGATGATTTTTTACGAACGTAAGTATTTTTGAAGAGGTGTCGTGTAAAATATATTTATTTTACGACTCATTTAGAGGAGCCTAGTCACATAGCCTAAGATCGAACGTTTTTTGTATTTAAGTGTGGATCGTCTGACGGTCTAAAATGCTTTATACTGATGCCATGCTTTGGCGTGTTCTTTTTGGGGTACTTCTTTTTTCTAGCCTTGCTTCAACGGCGATGGCGATGTCGAGTTTGAACTATCGTATCGACTGGGACTCATTGAATGCCGGTGGCAATGAAGCGGCAACTTCTTCAGCGTATAGAATTCATGACACGATTGGAGGAGTTGCGGCAGGGACTTCTACCGGCAGTGCGTATAAATTATCGGCTGGATATCGTGCAGGTGAGAATATCGATCGGATTTCTATCGCCGTGGCGGCACAGTCTGCGACTTCAACATATGACTCTACGTACTCGGCGGTGGATACTGGTCTGGGAACGGTCACCGTCACGACTCCAGGAGCTTTTTCGGTTGGGAATACGATTGCGGTCGTCGAAAATAGCGGCTTTGCTCAAGCGACGGCGATTGGAGAGATCTCTTCGATCGTTGGGAGTAAAATCACTGTGATGAATTTCCAAACTTCTGGACCATTGAGTCCGGTCCCTTCAGGCGGGAATGATGGGGTTTTTCGCTTGAGTGGGACCGCTCTCCCCTTTGGAGCGGTTGTATCGACAAGCCAGCCGACGTTGGTACTGCGAATACTGGTTCATTCAACAGCTCCGAGCGGATATCTTGTGTACATGCAGGGGCTCACCAATCTTGTAAATGGTGGAGGTTCACCAATCGCAGCAGTGACGGACGGTGCGGTGACCGTGGGAGTCGAAGAGTATGGCTCTATGGGAATAGGGATGCGAACGGTGTCTCCAGGAACGGACTTCGGTGTGACAACAACACCTCGATTAGTGCAATCGTCGCCAACGATCTCGGACGAAATAACCATGAGTGGCGATCAAACCGCCCAGCTATTTAAACTTGCCGTGGCCACGAGCACGGCCCCCGGATCCTATTCTCAGACCGTCTTTTATACCCTTACCCCAAGGTATTAACTGTATGCGCGGCATTTTTTTGTCGGTCCTGACATCACTCTTGGTTTTTATTTTTTTTAGTCTTGGCATTCGTGAGGCACGTGCGTTAGCGGTAGAGCCGGCTATTCTTGATCTCGTGGCAGAACCAGGACAGTCCATCAACGCCTCTTTTCTTATTACAAACGATGAACGCCAGTCGCAATCCTATTACTTCTCGATTCAGAAGTTTCTTCCTCAAGGGGAGGATGGAGACCAATCGTTTCTACCTGTTACAGAAACGAGCGGTTTACCAACCTGGACATATCTTTCGAAGTCCTCTGTATTGCTTACACCAGGTCGGCAAGAACGTATCTCCTTTACTATTCGTGTTCCGGCGGAGGCCCCTCGTGGCAGTGTCCAAGAGGCGATCTTTGTTTCGACCGTTGCTCCAGCTCCTCCGGACTCAGGCGTCGGGGTGGGAGTCCGAACCGGGATCCTGGTATTTTTACGGGTGGGAGCGGTGCAGGAAGAACATCTTGCCTTTACGTGGGTCAATCGACCAGCATCTTGGTTCACACAACTTCCTGTGCTGATCCAAGCCACGGTTGAAAACCAGGGAGGGAGTTATGCGATTCCTCAAGGGACGCTCGTGGTTCGAAATATGTTTGGAAGAGAACGCAGCCGCATTCCATTTAATCCTACGGGTTCTCGGATTTTGTCAGGTTCGCGTCGAAGTTTTTCACACGTATGGCAAAACCATCCACCAGGAGTGGAAGCGGGTTTTTGGGCGATGGTGGGAGGAGAGCTTTCGAATGGTGGGTTTGGACCTTATACGCTCTCGTTTGAGCCAAGTCATGGGAACGGACTTCCGACGACAGAGCTTTTTCGTATCTCGATCTGGCCAGTGCGTCTGATGGCGCTCTTCGCGGGAATAGTCTTCGCACTGATCATTGTGCTTTATGGGATACGTCGTCAGTTGATTCGTCGTTTTGTGCGTGCCTCCGTATGAAGAAGCTACGTGGTCTTATCGTGTGTTGGTTGAGTTGTTTGAGCGTTCTCTTTTCAATTAACACGGTGTATGCAGCAAATATTTCTGCGATGCAAGATCAGCTTTCGCGTTCACTCACGAATACGGCCGTAGACCATACCATTCGGGCGACCATTCCCACCGCACTAACATCGGCGGGAAATACGATAGAGATTGTTTTTCCGGCAGCTTTTACGATCCCAGCGCTAGTCCCAAGTGATATATCTCTCTCATATGGACCATCAACCGGTCTCGAAACGACCGCGACATTGGCGGGTGGTTCAGCGAGTAGTATTTGGGGAGTGAGTGTGTCAGGACAGACATTGAGATTTCAAGTACCGACGAATGCCGGAGTAGCAGGATTACCTGCAGGAAGTAAAATTATCGTGAGTATTGGACTGCATGTGAGCGGAGGATCGGTGCGAATCACGAACCCTTTAATTCCAGGTCTTTATCGGTTTCTCATACGTACCCCCTTCGAGGGGGGGACTTTCTTTGTTCAGATTGTAAATAATGATGTGGTCACCGTGACAGCGACCGTTCCGTCGGCATCGAGTGGGGGAAGTGGCGGTGCGGGTGGTGGAGCGAGTGCAGCGGGAGATCCGACAGCTCTACCCCCGCCAATATTAACCATTTCCAATCTTCGTCTTGAAACGATTCGCTGGAATGACGCGACTGTTGTCTGGGAAACTAGCGCGAGCGCCAACCGGCAGGTTGAATATGGTGAGACGATGTCGTATGGAGGATTGCGAGCCGAAAGCGCACCGCTTACCCGTGAACATCGCATTCGCATCGCGGATCTTTTGCCAGAGCGGACCTATCACGTACGTGTTCGTTCTCAAACGCCGTCTGACATTGTCGGTATCGGAACCATCTCATTTCGCACGATCGCCGTACCGCATGCACCGATTATTTCGAATGCTCGAGTCACGTCGATCACAGATCGAGCTGTCACGGTCCTTTTTGATACCGACATTGATGCGATTGGGACCATCAGATTGACCCCTGTTGTGATAGGAGTAGGAAGTTCCCAAATCATGACCGAGGCAGCGTCAACACGCTCGCATGCCGCGACATTCAGGGGCTTGCGTGCCGGAACCGAATATAACATCGAGATCACCGCTCAAGAGGCGACCGGACTCACCTCCCCTCCGGTCAACCTCACGTTTCGTACCGCCGAAGATCGAACAGCACCTCCAAATCCATTAAATGTCATGTCTTTTGGATATAGACGATCTATAAAAGTGATGTGGGCGAACCCGCCACTTGAAGACGGTGATTATCTGATGGTGCGTGCGAGCTTGTCTGGCCCTCCCATGTCACCCCGCGAAGGGCGATTGGTTTATACCGGAACGGATACAAGTCTTGTAGACACGGGTCTTCTTGATGATACAGTTTATTATTATACGATTTTTGCCCTAGACCCTTCAGGGAATGCTTCAAGTGGAGCATTCACAAGTGCACGGACAGAGCGTGGCGCGGCAACTCCCGAGCTCGAACCCGCAGCGCCACCTCCTGCAGCGCTTCCTCCGCTCGACCCAGGAGCGCTCGTGTCTCCTCCGCCCGATTCGGCAGACAATGGACCAAGGTCGCCAGTAGGACCGACGCCTACGGTTGGTGGAGCACCAGGTGCTGCTATCACCATACCGGGACGAGCCCCCGGTCTCGGCTCAACGGATTCTCTTTTGACACCGGATATCACGACGCCAATCCCTCTGCCGGCAGGCGTGAGTCCAGCAACGAGTCCGCTTAGTGTGCTTATGCCTTTAGAAGGAGATGCGCGTACAGATGGGTCGTCTGACTCTCCTGAGGGAAGAACAGTCCTTCCGTTTGACGGACAGGTGCAGACGCACGTTTATGTTGCGAGTGGGGCACTAGAGCTTTTGCCAATACAAATGGTCCGTACGATCTTACCTTCGCGTGCCATGCTCTTTCGTATTTCTTTACAGCCCTCTGGGCAAACACCGACGGGAGGACAGCTCCGAGTTGGAGAGTCGCTTTACTTATTGACCGGACGCGCTTCTGATCTCGCTTGGGAGACGACGGTCATGTCCTCGGCCGAAATCCGTGATATTCCCTACGAAGTTCTATTGCAGTATGAAAATGGCTCGCGTCGTCGAGAAATCGGAACGATTCGTACCCGTCCCTTTGGGATCGTGCGTGAAGGGACGTTGATGCAGCGTGACCACACTCCTGCGATTCATAAGGCGCTCGTCGAGGTGCTGCGTGCGGACGGAAGTCGTTGGGCGGCGGAGCCATTCCGAATGCAGAATCCCTTTACTACGGGAGAGGACGGGGTCTATGGATTTATGATGCCACAAGGGAGCTATCGTCTGCGGGTGAGTAAGGTGGGATTCCGCTCGATTGAACGTGCGATAGAAGTTCGTGATCAGGTGCTTGCTCTCCCTATTACGCTCACGAAAGAATTGAGGCCATTATCAGAAGTTCTGAGTGCGGATGCAAGTCTTGGCGAAAATACCGCGGCTCTTTTAGGGCAAACAAGCATCGCTGCGCAAATTTTACGAGATCTGAGTGAAACGTCAGCCGTACAGGATGCAACCAAGTTGATTGTGGCTCCAACGGTCGCGGTTGCATCGGTCGCAGTAACGGCGACAGCCGTATCTTCTTTTTCTGCGCTCAATTATGCTCGGTTCTTATTTACGCAACCGCTCTTACTGATTCGTCGACGCAAACGAAAGAAGTGGGGCACGATTTATAATGCTCTGAGTAAACAGCCGATTGAGCTTGCAATCGCCCGTCTTGTGCACGCGGGTTCGGGGGTGGTGGTACAAACGCGCATCACAGATGCGCAAGGACGCTTTTCTTTTATAGCACCACCCGGACAGTATCGGGTACAGGTGCTGAAGCCCAATTACACGTATCCCTCAGCTTATCTCAAAGCAGAAAAAGAAGACGGAGACTTCTTAGACCTTTATCATGGGGAAATTATCACGGCAAAAGATGGGGCGTTACTCACACCGAACATCCCCATCGATCCGATCGTACGCGAATTACCGCCCGCAAAGATCATCTGGCAAGGGCGTTTGCGTCGAGCGCAGAGCCTTGTAGGCGTCGTTGGGACGGCGGTCTCCGTGGGTGCGTTTGCGATCGCGCCCTCGGTGGTTACCGGTGGATTGTTCGGCGTGCAGCTCGTTTCCTACTTCTTGTTCCGCCGTTTGGCTTTACCTCCGAAATTAAAAGATTGGGGCATCGCCTACGATATGGGTTCGAAACAGCCGCTTGAGCGCGCCATTATTCGTGTCTTCGATAAGAAGTTTAACAAGCTGTTAGAGACGCAAATTACCGATCAGAAAGGGAAATATGGCTTCTTTGCCGGGAAGGGCCTGTATTACATCACGGCCGAAAAGATCGGCTACGATAAATTTGTTTCCCAGGACATCGATTTACGTCAGGCCAAAGAAACAATTATCGACCAAAAAGTCGGGCTCTCAAAGCAAAGAGGCAAGGATGCGTAGTTATCCACAACACAGGTTACACACAAGATATACACAAGATATCAACATACTATAGAGCCAATTTTAGCCAAAAGTAAGAGATTAGCTAAAGTCCTCTATACTAGGGATATCGCTCGAACCGGGCGGTATCTCTGTTTTGTTCCGTAGGGTATGTCTTTGATTCGCTCTCTTTGGTCCCTGGCAAAAACCTGGTCCGTTATCGGATTCGGGTTCTTTCTTGTGATTGGAGGGGTAGTAGGATTCCAGACATCAACGGCGCAGGCCTCTGGTATCAACCGACAAATTAATTACCAAGCGAAGTTATTGGATGCCTTCGGACAACCAGTCACGGACGGAACGTATCAAATGAAGTTCTCCCTTTATAGTGCGGCTACGGGTGGGACAGCGCTCTGGACTGCTTCAGGGACGCCTGCTCTTCCGACCACGATCCCAGTAAACGTGGCGGGGGGTTTGTTCACTATCATGCTTGGAGATACGTCGAGTGCCGGTGGATGGCAGGTTGCTTTAACCGGCATTGATTGGAATACCGATTCTCTCTATCTAGGTGTGACCGTAAGTCCAGATGCGTCAGAAATGACACCGCGCAAACGGATCGGAGCGGTGCCGCAAGCCTTTAACGCGGAACAGCTTCAGGGGATGTCTGCTTCGAGTACGAGTATCACTTCGGGCGCCATGTTCGTGATCCATCAAGCGGACAGTGCTGCCGCCGGCGCGACCAGAACGGCACTGGAAGTGCGGAATCAAGGAACGTCGGCCGTGAATGATTTTTCAATCCGTGCTCTCAATGCGGCAGGCAGTGCGGTCTATACACTAAACGCGGCAGGCAGTGCGACAGGAACAGGATATGCGATCACAAAAAATGGTCAGTTTAAAGCCTTGATCGATTCCAATTTGGCTCTTACCATCGCGACGACCACGTCGGTCGGTACCTTCAGCGGTGTGTTTGATCTTAAAGTGCATGGAAGATACGGTTATGCGTTGAGCAGTGCCCGTACCCTTGATGTTATCGATCTTGGAGGGATGACGGGGTCGGGTTCGGTTGGCCAACTCGCCTCTCCTTACATGAATCGTCTTGAGGTAGGAGGGAACTATGTCTACGGTGCAGATTCAAGTGTCGTTCGTATTATTGATATTTCTAATCCACGACAACCAAGAATCGTCTCGGCATGGAATTTTTCTGGCGGAGCAACAGTGACCTTCCTCTCGCTACAGGGTCACAAATTGTATGTCGGCTATGACACGATATTAAAAATCCTTGATGTTTCTGATCCCATGCAAGTACGTGTATTGGGGACGTTTAGTGCCGTGACAAAGGTGAGCGGAGGAACGGTACAGGGCAGATATGCCTATTTGACCGACCAGGATGCGAATATGGTTCGGGTGGTAGATGTTTCTAACCCTCTTAATATCACGCTCGTTTCGGATATTACCTTGGCCAGTCCAACAATGGCGGCGATAGAGGGGACGCGTTTGGCGGTCATTAGAGTGATCAGTGCAACAAGCTATGCATTAACACTTCTCGATGTTACTAATCCTGGGGGAGTCGTTCAACTCGGTTCATATACCTTTGGTCGATTGGTAAACAATCCACCGGTCATCCGTGGACGTTACATCTATGCCAGTTTGTATAATGTAGGGACAAGTACCTACGAAGTCAGCGTTTTAGACGCGGCCGATCCTTCAAATATCGCTGTTCTCCAAAGTTTAACGCCGAGTGGAGGCGGTGGAGCGGTTGATGTTGCGGGGAGTGAATTCTTTGTTCCTACGGGCAGTGGTATCAGCATCTATTCTCTGGTTAGCGCTGAAGTGGGAGGGGTAAAAGCACATGCGGTGGATGCAGGGGCGTTAGATGTGAGAAATAAATCTACGTTTAATGGGTTGGGCTACTTCCTTCGCGGGGTGTCTGTGGTGGGAGGGCTTGCGACCGATGGGCTCGGCGTCACGGCGAGTTCGACCCAAATTGCCGTCGAGATCGTAAATACCGCCGCGACAACGACAAATACCGCTTGGGGAGCGTATATTAATAATTTACTTGTCGGTGGTTCGGTGAACGCGACAGGATCGATAAACTATCGGATGGTGCTTGGCTATAACAATGAAGCGACCCCGACCGTGACACACGGAATTTGTATCGATGATTTAAGCACGGCAAAAACGTGTCCATCAGCGTCAGCCTCGAGCGCGAGCATTGTGGCAGAAGGCTCCGTGACCGGAGGGGCTTACGACTTGGCTGAACGTTATCAAATTAATGGAGCGGTAGAACCTGGGGATCTCGTGTCATTTGATCCAACCACCCCTCTTCAGGCGATGCGTAGTCCCGGGGTTGCCTACGACCAACGACTCATGGGAATTGTCTCAACCGCGCCAGGTTTTATCTTGGGTCTCGATGGCGGCAAAGAAATTGCTCTCGCCGGACGTGTGCCCACAAAATTCTCAGCGATCAATGGTGCGATTGCCATCGGTGATCCGCTCACAAGCTCGATCTATCCCGGCGTTGCCATGAAGGCAACACAACCAGGTCGGATCATTGGCTATGCGCTTGAAGCCACTTCAACAACCTCAACCATCGAAGTATTTGTGAAAGTCGGATACGAAGCGGGTGCGCTGCTTGCAAATAACGGCAGAGAAGCAACCATAAATGGTGATCTTGCGATTAATGCTCGTGAGGCGGCTACAGCAGCTGCACGTAATGCTGATTCCTGGGGCCTGACCTTCCGTGGTAGCGCCTGGGATGGGTCGCAAGCGCTGATGCAAGACTATCTTTTAAGCACAAATAGCCTTTCGGCCACCTCTTCACAGTGGTCGATCCGTCAGTCGAGTTCGACGCTGTTCGCCATCGATCAGGACGGCAATACGCGTATTCAAGGCGACTTCTTTTTAGGTGGCCGTCTCTATCCTTCAGCGCAAGGTTCGATACAAAATAGCAAATATATTTTCTTAGACGATCGCGATGCTTCGACGACCTACATGGCAACGAACGCCGATGGTTGGCAAGCGAACGATTCGTATGACTTTGCGGAACGCTATTATTCTCCAGACGCGTTGACTCCAGGAGACGTGGTCGTCGTGAGTCAACAAGGTCGTCTTCACGTTCAACGTTCAGCGAATACGACACTTATTCCGATGGGAATCGTTTCGACCCGTCCGGCGTTTGTTGCGGGTGCCCCAGCGACCTCGACCTATCCGATCGCGTTGGCTGGTCGTGTGCCAACCAAAGTTTCAACCTCGAATGGAGCCATCTTGGTCGGCGATCTGTTAGCGCCTTCGACAATCCCAGGAGTCGCGATCAAAGCGACGAAGGCGGGTCCGGTCGTTGGTCAGGCGTTGGAAGGGTATAGCGAGAGCGGCGTCGGTTCGATCGAGGTATTCGTCCATACCGGTTGGTGGGGTGGTTCTGAGAAAGAAAAACAAGTTACCGCTGCCACGGCATCAGTAGACTCACCATCGCCGGAAGAAGCGAAGGTCTATCAAGGACTTGCGCGCGTGACCACGGGAGGACAAAAGGTGCACGTGAAGTTCCCCTCAGTCGGCTCCTATCCACTTGTACAGATTACTCCCTATGGAGAAGTCAGCGGCGGTTGGTGGACAGATGGTTATTCTCATGAAGGCTTTGATATTATTTTGAAGGAAAAACAATTGCACGAAGTGACCTTCTCGTGGCGCGTCGAAGGCATGACCATGGAACAGAGTCGGGTGCCGCTCTCAGACGGAACGATTCGTGATGTCGATATCGACACGGGGAGTCTCATCCCTCAAGATCCCGAAGAAGAACCGACAGTCGTGATTCCAGATCCTCCTATCCCAGAAGCGATCCATCTTGATCCAGAGCTCATTCCTGTCTCTACGCCCGTTATGGAAGAAGATCCAACCACTCCTCCGGCTCCGATGGCGCCCGTCGTCGAGTCTAAAGAGGAGCCTGTACCAGTACCGGCGGAGACCGAGCCGGTTGTGATTGCGCCCCCGGTCGTGACAGAGAGTCCATCGGATGTTTCCGTCGAGGCTCAGCCATCTTCACCATCGGAGTCGGTGTCTGAGAATCGTACGCCTGTAGAAGAAGTATCAGCACCTGCATCGCCTTAAGATCGGACACGCGCTATACTAAGGCGTGTCTATGTCAGAGTCGCTCTTTCCGCATCATATCGGGCCTCACGCTTTTATTTCACGTCTGGCGTGGGGGCTTGAGCAAGCCGCTTTCTCTCTTTTACTCATGGTGGTTGGCTGTTTGCCTTGGATTTTTTCACGAACGCAACTTGATACTACCGAACTTCCTAAACAAACGGTGCTGGTTGTTTCGGCCGGACTCGTTTGGTGTTTGTTTGTCGTTCAGGACGCCTTACGAGGAGCCTGGCATCTTGCTTGGGACCGCTATAGCAAGATCATCTTCACGAGCATGGGGGTGCTCGTACTCCTCGCAATCGCTTCCCGTGACCCTTATGGCTCCTGGGTTGGGATTACCAAACAAATCCCAACGGCCGTCATCACGATGCTCGCTGGAGCGGCTTGGTGGCTTGCGATTCGTCGATTAGTAAACGCGCCTCTTCGATTCTTGCTCGTTCTTGGAGTTTGGTTTGTATCGGCCGGGCTCTTTGCCTGGGGAACGATCGCATGGCTCGTAGGAAAAACGATTTGGCCCTGGTCATTACCTCTTTTTCGTTCGATGACCCCCCTAGGCTCTGTCAGTGAGGTCGCTATCTTTCTGGTGCCGATGGTCGTTTTTTCTTTCGCAATGCTGCTTCAAGGTGCCAAACTCTTTGGAGAAACGCGAAAGAACAGGACACGGTTCCTTCGTATCGGAGCCGTCCTGTTATTACTCCCAAGTCTCACGCTGATTGGCGCAGTTGAAAGCCCGGCTCTGTGGTTCTCGCTGGCTCTTGGTGTCGGTATTCTCGTCGTCTTTCTTGAAGGACGACGTTTACGTCTTGCTGCGCTTATGGTCGCGATTCTTTGCCTTGGATCCGCCGTTCTAGCTTTGTTCTCGCCGGGCTGGAATCCGTGGCGTTTGTTTGGGAATCGTATTTCGCTCACCGTTCCTGCCGAGGTTACGCTCGGGACAGGGCCCTCTTGGTCGATGGCGGTCAAAGGATTTCAAGAATATCCATTACGAGGTCGCGGGGCAGGTACGTGGGTTAACTTATTTTTACAAGAACGTGATCCGGCGCTTAATCAATCTCCGTTTGCGAACGTCCGTTTTTTTCACGGCGCTTCGAGTGTCGCGACGGTTGTCGGGACGACGGGGATTTTTGGGATTCTCGTATGGCTCACCTGGTTGTTTTTTCCAGCCATGATCTTGCTGCGACGTGGGCATGAACCATCTTCTTCTTCGCTTGCGAGATGGAAACCCATTCTCTTAGCCCTATGGGTGAGCAATATCGCTCTTTGGATGAGTCTTCCGTTTGCACTCACCCAAGTGTTCTTTTTCTGGCTTCTGAGCGCCTTGCTTTTCGTGACTCAAACGACGAAAATACAGGCGCGCACTTTTCGCTTCGATCATCCCGTGAAGGGAATTTTGCCTCTTTCTATCGCCGTCCTCGCAGCCTTTCTCTGTTCTTGGGTGGGGATGCAACGGTTTTTAGCCGAGCGTCTTTTTGTCGAAGGCAAGGGAGCGCTTGAAGCGCAGAGCTATCGGGCTTCACAGCGTAATCTGGCGCTTGCACATGCGTGGAATCCGTGGACGGATATCTATACCAGCCTTCTCTCACAAGCGTATGCGCAAGAAGCGCGCACGCGCTTAGCCAAAAATCCGACCCCAGCAGAACTTCCCCAAATCGTGGCGCTTCTTGAGCGCGCAGATCGACTAAACGCGCAGGCGAGGTTGCAGAATCCGGATCGAATTGAATCTTGGCAGGCTGCCGCTGCGATCGCCTCAACACAAAATTTGCTCGTCTCGCTCCCTAAACGAACGAATGGGGACATTGCCGGGCTATTGCAGGCCCAGTCTCTCAATCCGAGCGGTACTCAAGGGGCGCTTCTCATCGCAAATCTCTATCTCCAACGGGTCGAAGCCGAGCAGGCCTGGCTTTCGAGTAGCGACGAACAGGTCAAAACAGCAGCACGATTACGCTTCGAAGAGGCGACCCGTGAAGCACTCCAGTGGTTTGATCGAGCGGATGAATTACAGCCGAACTTAGCTGCGACCACCGCCGGTCGAGCCCGCCTCGCCCTGCTGTCAGGAGATACATTGAAAGCAGTACAAGCACTCGAGCTCTTGCAGCAACAAGGAAACAAAAGCCAAGAGCTACAGATTCAGATTGCTCTCCTGTATGAACAAGCCGGAAAGCGTGATCTCGCGACGCGTCTTCTTGAGGCTCTCGTGAAAGATCATGTAGAAGACGCGGCTCCTCTCGCTCGATGGACGCTCATGCGGTTATACGCCGAGAATAATCGTCTTGATGAAGCAATCGCGTTGCTTGAGTCGCTCGCCAAGCAATTTCCTAAAGAATCAATGGTACAACAGCAGTTGGCGGAGCTAAAACGGGCCCGGTTAGAACAAGATCAGGTAAAGCTCACGCCGGCCTCGTCTACGAGCACGACCTCAACCGTGCCAGCAAAAAAGCGCCAGCCAGCACCAAAGCGTCGCTAATGTTTTTCCTATGTTTTCCTCTTTGTTTAAAAAATGGCGTGGCCAAAATCCATCAGAACCAGAAGTCTCTCTCGATACCTCTCGGGCTCATATTCGCACATGGCAAAAAGTTCTCGTCGATGAACATGCGCGCTTGGGCCACGATTTAAATGAACTTCTTGCGACCTACGAACGATCTTTAAACTATTTTGCGGCACACGTGAATGATCTAGATGCTGTTTCGTTGCAACAAGAGTGTCGTTCGCTTGAATCAATCCGCTCTGTTCTTGGAAATGCGGTACGACGTTTAGAAGTCAGTACGAAAGATGATCGTGAATTAGAGGAGGAGTGGCAAGAGTGGCAGGCGTTGCTTGAGGCGAGCACGCAGCCGCTTGAGCCAGCTCAAGTCCAACGCGTTGAAATGGTACGTTCAGAACTAGTTCTTCGTGGGAAACGTCCCAGTACTTCTTTAAATACAGAAACGTCTGTAGATATTTCTCGTGAAGAGGCAAGCCGTTCCCTTCCTTCTTACGGATTCGATCGAACTGTTTTTATCGAAGAACAGTTAGATGATTTAGATGATTGGCACGAGATCTATCGTCGTCAACTTGACGCGTCTCACCCGCATTGGCAAGAACGAATTGAGGAAGCGCTTGCAGTTGCCGATCGTGATCCTACCTACGCTGCTGCCATTCTCGCCCGTGTTCGCGCCTGGCATGGTCACAAAAAACAATTTCGAACGTAATCAATTTATGTATGTGTAGAGACATGGCGCGCCGTGTCTCTTGTAAAAAAAGAGACCCACATGATCGCGATCGTTGCGAGACGTGGGGTGGAAGTGTGATCGTACCTGAGACAGAGGTACGAGAAGGAGAGAGGGTCAGGAGCGAGCTTGTCAGAAAAAGGGAGAAAGATCAAATAAAATAAGATGAAACGAGAAATGAGCTGGGGGGATAAGAAATAAGGTCATTTTGTCATTATGAAGAGAGCGTTGCGTTATGAAAGCACCTCTTTTTATGACTATCTCCGTCTCTACGATCAAGCGTGCGCTCCAAGCGATGGGCATCTGGATTTTATTTATTTTTGCTTGGTTTGTCGCGAGTGGACTGCCGGGTTTTTACGACCCCTACAAGCTTGATGGAAAAGGCATAAATCCAAACTTGTATCTCTGTGATGGTTTTCGTCGTGGACCAGTACAATGTGAGGCAGGAGAATATTGGAATAGAATTTTCCCTATTGCAGGAATAAAAACGATTCTCATTGTCATTGCTCCATCTATGCTACTTGGTTCTTCTGAGTCGCGTCGTGTTCTTTGGGTCTATCTGATTCCGTTCGGCATTTTCTCGTTTATTTCTTATCGTGCAAAAATAAAAAATGAGCCATGAACGGCCCATACGGAGTACTCTGTTCTGTGGTAATCATAAAAAAAGCGTAAACGGACTTACTCATCGTCTTAAAGAGAAGGTGATCGCCTTCTCATCGATGGTTATCGTGATCCCGGTATGCGGGTCTGCCGCTGTGAAAGCGAAGTTTGATCACCCTGAATCGCACGGAGGTAACCGTGCCTCTTTTTTCCATGAATGATTGCTCCTGTGAAAAGAGTTGAAGGTTCTTTCTGTACAAAAAAAAGCCTAATCTAAGGCGTTCTTATGGTCAATGTAGGCATCCTAGTCTTTTGCAGCTCCATGCACGACCTGTAGACTAGTACTATGCGCCTTTTTATTGCGGTCGCGGGAAATATGGGAGTAGGGAAGTCTACATTAACCAAGCGTCTGGCAAAGACGTTGGGAGCAATGCCATTTTTAGAGCCTTCGGTCGAGAATCCGTATCTTGCGGACTTCTATCAGGACATGAATCGCTGGGCTTTTCATTCGCAGATGTACTTTCTCGGTCGTCGTTTAAAAGATCACGCCACGGTCGTCGCAAGCGAGGGAGTGCTGATTCAAGATCGGAGTTTATACGAAAATGCCGAAATTTTTGCGAGACATCTCTATGAACGTGGCGCGATCTCTGCGCGTGACTGGGCCACCTATCAGGAGATTTACCAAACAGCGATCGGATTATTGCGTCCACCGGATCTCGTGATTTATCTTCATGCCTCGGTACCAACTCTGGTTGAGCGCATTCAAGAACGAGGGCGGACTTTCGAGCAGACCATCGATCTTGACTATCTTCACGGACTAAATCGGTTATACGAACAATGGTCACACGAATTTCAACAGGCGCCGGTTCTCACCATTCCGACAGAAGAAGTTCGTTATCTTCACGATGAAAAACAATATGAGCAGGTGCTCGATCTGATGAAGGAGCGATTAGGAGGATTGCCCGTGCCATTGGTCACTGCGTAGAAGATATTGATTTAAAAAGAGTGCCTCGATTCGAAGAGATGTTCGAATCGAGGCTAGGACAGAAGATGAGTGATCACGTGCCGTTTGAGAACCGCGGCGATCGGATCGATTGCCTGCACGAGAGCAGGGTCGAACGAGAGGCCCTGCGGCAGTCGCTGCAGGCGGATGCCGTCGCACGGACGTCCGGTTGTCGTCTGCAAGAGCCCTGGCAGAACTCCCGAGAAACACCAGCCATGGGCGCGCAGATCTTGCAGGAGGTCGATCGCCTCCGGCCAGTTCACGGCGACGTCGATGAATTCGCTCCCACGCACGCCGTCGCGTTCGTACGGAGCATGATAGTGCGGTGTCGGTGCAGCTTCGACGAGGGCTTCGTCGCTTCCAGCGGCGAGGAAGCTCGGCAGATAGGCCGTCACGAGCACCTGGTAGTCCGGCGGGAGGAAGACCGGACCTCGCCTTCGGATCACGCCATCAGGGCGAGCGACGGCGAAGAAGACGGACTCCGGTTGCGGCATGTCACGCAGGCACGGATGTTTAGCCAGCTCGAGCCCACAGAACTGGAAGCCGACGGCGGGGAGGACTTTCTGAATCCCCGGGACGAAGGTGACCATCTCCGTATGTTGGAACTCGGCGCCTCGACCCCAGCCTTCGTTCGTGATGCGAGCAGCGAGGGCACGCATCGTGCCGCGCACGCGACGATTCGGATCGACGATGGCCGTCCCGAATTCGTAGACGTGGGCGCGGGTGAAAGACTGATCGCGCTTGGCCCGCGCGAAGCCGATGACATCGTCGCCGTCAGTCGCGACGTACGAGATGTACTCCGCGCGACACTCGACCGGATACGGATAGCCCGTATATTCTCGTTCGAGCAAGGCTTGAACGCACGAAACCTGACCCGGGACAAAGACACGGATTTCCATGAGCTGTTCTCTTTTTTCTTTTCTTCTCGACCCACACGAATGTCGTTTGCGACGCTCCTCGTGAAGACCGACAAGACGAAAACAAAACCCCCTCTACGATGAGAGGGGGTTTTGTTTCACGCGCACGCAAGAAAATCACTCCCTCTCGGATCGAAGAAGGAGGCTAAGAAGCAAGGCGGACCCACGTTTCATACTTTAACTATAGCGGGATGGCGGAAGGTGTCAACTTTCCAAGAGGTCAGGTAGAGGTGCTCTTTCTCTGAGTCCACCCATCTTGATAAACGGGAAATGCTCCTTGATGAACGCCAGGCGAAGGGGAAAGTGACGTTCAAGATAGGCTGGATTCACCGTGTAAATGCGAATAGCTTCGGCGATATCTTCACGAGCGAGCAAGTTCTCGCTGCTGCGATAGAGTTCTTCGTGCCGTAAGACGTAATCGCTTACAAACTTAGGGCGAAGTTCGGGAGCGAACTCCTCTTCGATGATGCCTTGATAGGTCTGGAAATCTGCACGAGGAATTTGTAATTCAAACGCATGTCCAAACTCATGGACAAGCGTGCTGAGAATGTAAAGACGCATCTTTTCTGCTTCTGTGAGGTCTTCAAGATCGGCGAGATAGTCGTAATCACGCGATTGTTCGATCCCAAAGCTACTGAGTTGAATGACGTTGTAGTCTTTTGCGCCGGTCACTTGTGCGCGCAATTTATAGATATGTCGTAACTCCGCTGGATCATCGATTCCCTCTAAGAAACACTCCGCTTCAAGGTAAGAGGCGCGATCTTTGGCGGCTAAAAAGGTCCCTGAACGCACGACGAGACCGCGGGCGAGGAGCTCGTTTCCTTCCTTGATGTGAAGAGGATCATTGGCGGTGCGATGAATGAGGTACTGATCATCTTTGGAGATACGTACAATTTTGGCGCGACGATACATCTGTTCGCCAAAGAGATCTTTTAGGATGGCGCGGACCTCTTCATTCGTACAGGTCGAATCTTCATTTGCTTCAAAGCCTTCAATGTGCGGTCCGTTGATGAGAATGTCCTGAATTTCGGCCCGATTATGGATGCCAACTTGAGCGCCATAGATAGCGAGATCAACGAAATTTTGCTCGACTTCTGCGGCCAAATCCCCGGTTGCATGGGCCACCCACTCTCCCATGTTTCTGATGACGTCTTCGATGGCCTCTAGCTCCATTGTTTCATCGGGCTCGAGCAGATCAAGTAGTTTTTTCGCGCGCAGCGCTCGACGATGATTCATCATTTCGCCCGGGCTTTGCGGCGGAGCATTGTACTGGACTTGATAAAAGGAGTAATTGCAGGCTGCTTCGACGCGGCGAATCTCGTCGATCGTATGCTCAGGCGACCAGGCTGGATGTCTTTGGCAGATCACGCGAACGAGCGCGCGGTATTTTGCTTTCACCTCTCCTGACAATCCCGGAAGAAGAGAGGCGGGTATTTGATCGATGGCGTCACCTTCGGAAGGAGGCGTGTCGTCAATCTTTTCCCCAAAGAGATCATCAAAATTCTCAGAGTTCATATAATTCTGAATTATATCCTACAAACACTCAATCAGATAATGGTCATAAAAGAATGACCATATCGCATCGCGAGCAGATGCTCGAGAAACGTACGGTCAAGAGGTTATTCGTTGGTGCGATGAAGTTTCTCGCATTCGCGGATGGTGACGCTGAGCGCCAGCGAGCGCTTGGTGATGGCCACCGCTTGGTCGCGGGCGGCGATCACATCTTCGAAGGTGACGTCACATTGGGTGTGGCGGATGCGAAGCTCGTTCAGACGATCTTCTTGGGTGAGAGAAATCCACCCATGGGCGCGGAAGAAGGCGAAGATCGCACGGGCTTCTTCGATGTGGTCACGTTCAGCTTGCGCTTCAAACTCGCGCCAGTCGGCACTCCCCGGGAGGACGATCTCGAGGAAATTGCCGAACGAGAGAATGACGTTCCCGCCAAACTCTCCCAGGAGTTCTCCGACGAAGAGGGGCAGGGCCTCGAGATTGGCGCGGGTGAGACCGGATCCGATCACGAGACTCGTCCGGACGTACAGTCCGTTCTCCGCACAGGCGCGGAGGGCCTTGTGGCAGTCCACCTGCGTCTTGAAGAGAGCAGCGCGGGTGAGTTTGTCCCAACCATCAATGCCGATATAGGCGATGCGGACACCTGCTTCGTGCAGGAGCGGTGCGGTGCGGGCGGTGATGGAGTTGGTGGTGAGGTAGACGTAGCGGTTGAGGGCAGGCGCGTGGTATTTCGCCCGCTCGCGGATGTAGTGACGCAACCACTCCCCGATTTTGATGGACTTCACCGTCGGGATCCACTGATTACTCACGTCGAAGAGCCAGTTGACGCCGAAGCGCGCGACGAGCTCCCGTTCGATCTGGGTCTGTGCACCGATGTCGCGAAACACCGGTTGCGTATCGATACCTTCCAGGGCGCAGAAACGGCAGATCGCGTTCGTGTAGGCCCAGGCACACCCACGGACGCTCTCGACCACAAGCTGACGCATGTCTCGAAACGGCCCGAATGCATATCGAGCCATGTCGTCCAGCCGCTCCTCGAGGCCGAGATACTGATCGTAGAGAGGCGGGGTGTAGTGGTCGGTCGGCGTGACCGTCTTGTACCCACTCGCGAAGCGCTTGCGCCCCAGAAGAAGGGGCGCAAGGACCACTTCGGCGTCACCGACACCAATGTGATCGATGTGAGAGTTTCGCAGATACGCCTCCGGACAGACCCGGACGAGCTGTCCGCCCACCCCCGTTCGCAGACGGGTGCCGAACTCCTGTTTGAGTTCCGTAAGCAGAGCGAGAGCGTTCTCTGCGTTATAGTTCAGAAGCGTACAGAAGACGACGGGCTCGTCGCCGGCACGCAAAGAGGTCTCAATCTGCTCGCGCAGATAGGTGCGAACGTAGGCACACTCGTGGCCTACGGTCGTGACCGAAGGATAGGTCTCGTCGATGGCGATGCCAGGGTAGCCCAAAAGATCCTTCGTGACGGCGTTCAGGACGGCGACGCTGCCGTTCACCATCATGGTGGTGTCGTAGCGGAGATCGTGTTCGGTGCTCGGTTGGGCGTGAACGAAGATTGGCCTCAGCATGAGATCCTCCGGGGAAAGTGCGGGTGGATAACCCAGGTTATGTGAGAAGTCTACCGAAGTTTATTAAATTGTTATCTCAACCGATCAAGATAGATATCTATTTTTTGCTCTAGATAGCTCTATTATGAAAATAGTGAAATATTTGTTCGTTAAAAGTGACAAAAAAAGAGAAAAGAGATAGGCTCGAGTGTATGACTCAGTATGAACTGCAACAACAAATAAAGCGTATTGGTCTCTCAGAAAAAGCCGCGCACATCTATGCGGCAATTCTGGATGTCGGCATCGCCTTCCCGGCGCAAATCGCCCAGAAAACGAAGCTTAATCGAAGCACGGTCTATAAGATCCTGACGGATCTTTCGGTGAAAGGACTCGTGACGGAATTAGAACGAAATAAAAAATTATGCTATCAGGCTGAGCGTCCCCAGCGGCTCGTTCGTTTTGCCCAAACGCAAATCATCCTTGCAGAAGAGCGACTCGAGCATGCCAAAAAACTCCTTCCCGACGTCGAAGCGCTTTTTATCAATACCCCTCACAAGCCTCGGGTCCGTTTCTTTGAAGGACTCAAAGGTGTTCTCACCGTTTACGAAGACCACATTACCGAAACAGAGCCCTACGAGATGTTAGGATATAGCAATGTCGAAGAACTCATGAAAATTTTGCCTTCGACCTTTGCGAAACGGTACGTGAAAGCCAAAGAACGGATAGGAATTACGACACGCGGAATTTTTCCTGAGGGTGAGTTTAGTGCACGGTATAACAAAGCCATCTATCGGGGTGCTGCAAAACGGACGTTGGTTCACATGCGCTATATCCCTGCGCGTGACTTCCCGTATCAAGGAGAAGTGACGCTCTATGGGAAGAATAAAGTTTCTTTCATCAATTTTCACGAACGGATCTTGATTGGAGTGATTATCGAAGATGAAATCATCGCCGGCATGATTCGCATGATGTTTGATTTAGCGTGGAAGACGGCAAAAGAAAGTACGAATCGGTAATAGGAAGGGAGAGAACATTTATTTATTCCCTCAGAGAGGTCTTCATACGAAAATGGCCGCACGGTTCACGAGCAGAGGTTTTCGTGAAGCGAGCGGCTAAGGAAGAGAGTCTCCTTTCAGCGATCTGGAGGCATATAGGCATTGAATGCGCGAGCGAGTTTCGCGAGAAGAGGGAAGCGGCGCGAGATCGGCAGAATTGGCGGGTTGGCCCAACCCTGCGGCAAAATGACCAGTTGAAGCAAGAGAAACAGGAGATTCCCACGGAAACGATGCAGTACCCGCGGAGCGGTAGTGGTCGTAAGGAGCATCGAGTATTCGAGATCACTCAGGCTCTCGGGATCCTGGAGGTAGCGGGCGCGCATTCCTTCATCCTGTACCCATCTCTTACCGCCCGGGAGATCCAGTTTGGCGAGATAGGGTCGGATGATGACATGGTAGTGACCATAGACATTTTGCATCGCATAGAAGATGGCCTCGAGGTCAGGACGTAAACCTCCTGTCTCGAAACCTACAAGCAGGAGGAGTTCGACCTGAATTTCTGCCTCGTAACACGCGCTACGGCAGTATTCGTAGTCGACGACGCTGCTATGACGCTTGTGCTGATCCTTGAGAACCATCTTTGAGACGCTATCGACGCCGAAGGCGATCCACGACGATTGCTGAATTATATGGATCGTGAGGCAGAAGAAGCACACAAAGCGATCCAACAAAAGAAGAGACAAATTCAAGAAATTCTCCCGGAACTGGTTTCTCTCATTAACCCGCGGAGCACAAAGCCCAAAGTCACTTTTTTCGAAGGAGAAAAGGGGATAAGAGAAGCCTATGAAGATACGCTTACCTCGAAAGGTGAGATCTTGGGCTATGCCAACGTTCAAGCGATGCATGAAGGTCTCCCAAATTTCTTTCCTGAATACCATAAGCGTCGTGCGGGCGCCGGGCTTGCGATTAAAGCCATCCTCACCGACAACGCGATGTCACGAGAGCGCTCCTCTCATGACAAAGAAGAGATGCGACGAACAGTATTTGTTGATCCAAGCCTTCCTTTCACCCCAGAACTCGACATCTATAATGATAAGATTCTCCTAACATCGTGGAAAGAAAAACTTTCTATCATGATTGAGTCAAAAGAACTCGCCGATATGCAGCGAGTGATCTATGAACTGGTGTGGAGACAATTGAATCAGAAAAAAGTGTAGGTCTGTAAGTTGATACCATCCAATTCTCGTCATGCTTTTCATGTATCAATTTTGAACCCTATTTCGGATTTTGAGTCATCTTCCCTCGTCAGTATTTTACGAAGAGCATCAAACACGACTTTAAATTGTTCATCAAAGCGTCTTTCGAGCGCTTCTAGTTTTAGATATAAAGTCTCATGCTCACGTATCATAGTTCGAAGCTTCGTAAATATACGAATAATCTGAATATTGACCATAATTGCTCTTTTACTATTAAGCACGCTAGAGAGCATGGCGATCCCTTGTTCGGTAAAAGCGTAGGGTGCGTAACGAACGCCTATCTTTTCAGGTTTGGAGGTCACAAAATGTGACCTCCAAGTAGCCGTTTCATCTTTCGTGAGTTGGAACATGAAATCGCCAGGAAAGCGTTCCTTATTACGGGCCACTGCTTGATTCAAGGCTTTTGTCTCTACGCCATACAAAAGAGCGAGGTCTCTAGCCATCATAACTTTAGTACCTCGAAACAAGAAGATTTTACTCTCTATGCGCTCAGGGGGGATGAAAGATTGATTCATGCTTCTATACTCCGTTCCATGTTTTCGATAACGCGTCAACAGGTGCTAGGTAAGAAACTTCTTGAGTTTATCCAACGCAATCTTTCTCATGGAGCCCGCATTCTTTTCTTCTGCAGACATCTCGGCATAGGTATGATCGGATCCATCGGGAATGAATATTGGATCATAACCAAAGCCACCTTCGCCACGGAGCGTGTCAGCGAGGCTTCCTGATACAGAGCCAACGAAGGTATGAACACCTTTCTCATCGGCGTAAGCAATACAGGTTGAGACCGTGACTCGTCTGTTTGTTTCGCCGGCTACAAGCTTGAGTAAACCAGCTGGTCCAAGTGTATCGAGAAACCACACCACCAATGCTCCGGGTAGACCGTTGATTGCCTCTATCGACATCCCGGTGTCATCGACGATGACTGGTCTCCCAAGAACCCGAAATGCAGCGAGGGCCTTTTCTCGAGCAACCTCTTCAACGTCCAGAGATTGAATTTCCAAGATATCGAGTTTTACGGCTTCTATGGGCATTCCGATGATATCGCCAACTTCGTTGGCTTTATTTTGATTGCCCGTGACCATGAGAAGCGTTCGAACGTTGTTCATGGAAGAATTATCTCTACTTACTTACGCGTGGTCAATGGAGCGCAAAAATTTGATTGGCACTTAATGTCATCGGCTTGGCGTAAGAAGTTCTATGTTCAATGAATCGCGCTTGTGTTTAATCAACATACTCTTCCTTGGCTATACAGCTTTTTACTCGCATTTCTTCATCTTGATCCCATCCGCATGTACCATCATTCTGCTTACGACAGGTCTTACGGAAACGACTGTAACAAACATATTCACCTCTATACTCTAAGGTCATCGCCCCACTTCTCCCTGCCTCACCGCAGGCTAAATATCCATTTGTTGCACATTTAGAAGAAACGGTGAAAGACCTGGAAAGAAGTTTAAAATCCCCCAAAGCAGTTCTCTTATAAAACCCCCTATACCATGTACGAAGGTAGGGAAGGTTCGATCCGGAATGAGGAAAGCAACGAAAAAAATCAGTACTACGCCCACAGTTCCTAAAATGGCTAAAGAGCTCGATATCATAAATCACATTCTACCCCGAAGCAGTATTATGATCTATGGACATTAATCAAAATCTCCGCCTTATAAGCGGAGATTTTGCGTGGTGGACCAGGGTGATGCGTGTTAGAACTTTTCTTGTGCTCCAAACATTGATGCCAGTCTCAGCCTCTCAACGACAACCTGACCCGCTGGCGTGATCTCATATATGTCAAAAGTCGACACGTTCGTGGCAGGTCCGACTGTCAAAATATTCTCCCGAAACATCTTCACATACCCTCTTCGCACTAGCATAAGAGCCGTAACCGGCGAACACGTAACCTTGTCGTTTTCAGCAGCAAGAACCAGGGCGTTGCACGCATCTGGCCCAAAGTGGGTTCTGAACAACTGCTTCTTCACTTCTTTGACACGCTTTTCTCGTACTCCATCCTGCTTATTCTCCGTCAGATCATCATGGCACTCCCTACAAATTCGAATGAGGTTCCAAAACTCCGACACACTTGAATCGTGGTTAATGTGATGAGCAGTGAACTCCTGACTTGTACGCTCAAATTTGCCACAGAGCGGGCAGATATTCGTTACCTCTGCCTTGAGCAGTGAGTGGACCATGTCTGAGATGGTCGTGCGTCGTTTTCGTTTCAGCATGAGGAGAGACATGTAGCATCATTCTGGAGAAGACTAGAGCTGCTTCCGAATGATTGAGCTAAGACTATGTTACCATAGAACAAGAATAGAACACAAACTCGGCAACCAGTTCCCACCAATATGCCCTCCCCCATTTACCTCCTCTACGCCCGTCGCTCCTCCGACGACGATGAGCACCAAGCCCTCTCGATCGAACAGCAGCTCGATGTTCTTCGAGAACTGGCAACGAGTCGTGGCATCAAGATCGACGAGGAATATGTCGAGAGCGCTTCAGCCAAAGATCCAGGCCGACCTATCTTCGACAAGCTCATGAAGCGGATTCGTTCTGGGGAAGTTCATGGACTCCTCGTTTGGCGACCTGACCGCCTTGCCAGGAACATGGTCGACGGAGGTGAAATCATCTATCACCTGTCCGAAGGCCATCTCAAAGAAATCATGACTCCTGAAAGCACCTATACCAGCGCCTCAGATTCCAAATTCATGTTAGTGCTCTTGTTCGGTGCTGCGACCAAATATAGCGACGACCTCTCTTCTGCGGTTCGTCGAGGGAATCAGAATGTTCTGAGGAAGGGAAAGATTCCAGGACCAGTGCCATTGGGATACATAAAGACCCACGAACATGAGCTTACTCCTGGAGCAGGCACAGTCATTCCAGACCCGGAACGATTCGAGCTTGTGAACAAGCTCTGGAGGGAAGCAATCTCGTGCGATCGTTTGAATGTCACCGATCTTTGGCGAAAA
Source organism: uncultured Gammaproteobacteria bacterium (assembly GCA_964359565.1). GTDB lineage: Bacteria > Patescibacteriota > Patescibacteriia > 2-12-FULL-60-25 > 2-12-FULL-60-25 > JAGOTP01. Next base: position 8,229 of record CAYHTN010000001.1, on the reverse strand, counting down.
GCTAGGGATGAGTGGGGACTGACCGTCAGACCGACCAAGGGGATTCTTGCTCACCCCATTGGTCTCACCATGATCTATGGTCTTCTACGCAATCCCTTCTATGCCGGAAAGATCAAGCGAGGAAACGAGCTCTACAAAGGTGAACATCCTCCCATCGTGACATGGGAGGAATTTCAGAAGGTCCAGGGTCTCCTGGACGGGAAACATGCTTCAAATATTCCCAAACCAAAACATGAGTTCCTGTACCATCATCTGCTTCATTGCGGCTCCTGCGGTCGCGAAGTAGTCGGTGAGCGCCATGAGAAGCATGGCCGCACCTACATTTACTATCGCTGCGATCGTCGAAAAAAAGGACAATACATTTGCCCCGAGCAAGAGGTTCGAGAGCAAGACATCACCCAGGCGATGACCGAAGCCCTTGATCGTGTGACTATCGATCCCACCGTCCGAGACTGGGCCTTTGAAGCGATGGCCTGGTGGGCTGGGGAGGATGAACTCTCCCCTGAAAAGGTAGCGCGGAAAGCCAAGGAGCAGCTCGCCCGAGCTGAAGTGGGACTTGTGAGGTTGACCGATCTCGTGCTCAAGGACTACCTCACGGTGGAGGAGTACAAAGTGAGACGAATCAATCAGATCGCTCAGATTGCTCACTTCCGAGAAGCTTTAGCTGAACCTTTGGAGAAGCTCAATGCCTGGCGTGCGCTCAGAGACGAGAAGAAACAAAACGGACTCAAACTTGGTCAAGAATTTCGTGAGGGAGATGACTATTTCAAGCGGAAGATTCTGACGCGAACCTGTTCAGACATCCTCATCAAAGACAAAACCGTAGTCCCTCAGCTAAAAACTCCCTTTCAATATCGTGCAGAACTTCCAAATTTTCAGTCTGGTCTCTCTGACGCAAACGATGCCAATATATCAAAAAGTACCTAAAAACCGAGGCTTTTGTAACCTCGGTTTTCAGTGTGGTGGACTGTAACGGGATCGAACCGTTGACCTCTTCCATGCCATGGAAGCGCTCTACCAGCTGAGCTAACAGCCCATATAGGACTCTAAATTTGTGGCCAGAGCGTATCAAATGGAGGGTCTATCGTCAACGTTACTCGCTCTGATCTAAAACGCAGAAGCGTCTCCGTTTGGAGACGCTTCTTTCGTATGCTAGCGAATATAGGTGAGAGGATTAGCGCGTCGGCCGTTGACGTACACTTCGTAGTGCAAGTGGGTTCCGGTTGAGCGTCCGGTGGTTCCAACCATAGCGATCGTTTGACCACGTTTGACCTTGTCTCCGGCTTTCACGAACATTTTAGAAGCGTGGGCGTAGCGCGTGCGGAAGCCATTGCCGTGATCGATGAGGATCATGAGACCGTAGCCACCGTTGTTCCACCCCGCTTGTTCGACGACACCATCGTCAGAAGCGTAGATCGGGTCGGTGTAATCTCCGTCAATGTCGATACCGGTGTGTTGATAGCCCCAGTATTGGTTGATCACACGTAAGTGTGTCGGCCAGAGTAAGCGAGAGCGGGTGGAATTTGAAGCGTCCGATGGTTTTTCACGTGTGTCTGATTTCTCATCGGCCAGTTCTTGATAGACATCAACGGCTTTGTTTCGGATGCGCGAAAGAGGGATATCTGGTTTTACGGCGACCTTCGCACTGACTTTAGGAGAGATCACGCTTGGAGTAGTCGCGGTAAGACGAGCCGTAGGTGTTTGGGTAGTCGCGAGTTGTGGGGTTGCATCCGGAATCAAGATTTCTTTTCCGACTGAAAGAGTGGCGCGAGCGCTCAAGTGATTACTCGCGCTGATACGAGCCGCGTCGACGCCATAGAGTTGAGCTAAACGTTGAATCGTATCGCCTCGTTTCACGGTATAGAGAACGCCCGAAGCAGCAGGAATGCGGAGGGCGTCACCGGGTTTGATTGAACTTGTGCGATTCAAATTGTTAGCCCATTGAATTGTTCCGACGTTTACCCCATAGCGTCGCGCAATTGAGGCAACCGTATCGCCGCTTTTTACGACATACGTTTCTGTATCCTTCCGAGGAGTGACGGGCGTGGTTGGAACGACGAGGTCAGGATCTTCAGTGGTCTCAAACGTTTCTTCTGAAGGCAATGCCGGAAACTCAGACTGAGGGCGAATGGCGATCGTTCCACTGATTCCTAGATCAACCGGAGTTTCGTCGAACGACTCATAATCGTAGTCGATACCAGGCATCGTTTGGATAGTATCTGCTCCTAAGTGGTGGACATCGGCCAGAGCGAGGCCTGGGCTAATGGATTCTTCGATGAAATCTTCTTGGCCGCGCGTGACAAGTGTGTATAAAAGGCTGTTTTGTCCAGCATCTTGGGCGGAGGCTTGTTGTGTCATGAGTTGGGAACCAACGGTTCCAACAGCGATCGCGAACAAAAGAACGTGAGAAACGTAGCGATTCGTGAAGACGAAGAAGACAAGCCCACGAGCGGACACAACTGTTCTTTCAAGACGAATTTTTGCCATCAAGAAAATGCTGTAGATGGGCAGGATAACGAAACGGCTCAAAACACGTGCGATCGGCCAAATGACGAGGCCGAGGATGCGAAACATCGGTTTCAAAACATACGCACATGCCTTTAGTCCTCGGATGAAGCCGAGGAGGAGCGTGGCAAAGACGTATGTGATGTGATGTTTGATAGGAATAGAAGACCTCTTTGTTCGAGCGGTAGCGTCTAGCATCAATCAAAGCAGCAGGAGCTAAACAGGCCGGGCTCAAACGTATAATTTCCGCTAAGGTTCGCAGTGTATTTAGAATTCCAACGTGAGAAATAGAGTACCCTTTTTTAGCCTTTTTGTCAATCCCGAAGAGGCGTTCCCGTTAGTTTGCGATAGAGGAGCGCTTCGGCGATATGAGTGGCTGAAATGACATCTTCTTCGGCAAGATCTGCAATGGTTTGGGCTACTTTCAGTGTACGTGTGTAGGCTCGTCCCGATAAATGGTAGCGTTCGATCGCACAGGTGAGGACTGCTTGAGCATCCTGATCTAGATGAAGAGCTGTTCGTAAGTGCATGCTGCGTAATTCTGCATTCGTGAGGACGCCGGTTATTTTTGTACGTGCCGCCTGCCGATCGCGCGCAGCTTGGACACGCAGGCGAATCGCTTCGCTCTCTTCGGCGGGCGCAAGTGAAAGGAGTTCGCTCGTTTTTACTTTTGGCACTTCCAGACAAAGATCCATGCGATCAAGGAGAGGTCCGCTCAAGCGTTTGTAATATTTTTCTCGTTGCCAAGTAGTGCAAATACAGCGTTGGTCCGGATCACTTGCAAACCCACAGGGGCAAGGATTCATGGCGGCGATCAAAATAAATCGTGCAGGGAATTGAATCGTTCCTTGAGCGCGGCTCACGCTCACAAATCCGTCTTCAAGAGGCTGGCGCAGACTTTCGAGCACGGTACGGGGGAATTCTAAGAATTCATCCAGAAATAACACGCCACGATGTGCGAGCGAAATCTCTCCTGGTCGAGGGATGCTCCCTCCGCCGATGAGGGACGCCATGCTCGCACTATGATGCGGAGCTCGAAACGGACGCAATTCCAGAATTTCGTTAGGAGACAATGTCCCAGCGACCGAATGAATGCGCGTTGCATCGACCGTTTCTTCATCGCTGAGGAGAGGCAGGATACTAGGAAGGCTTCGAGCGAGAAGGGTTTTCCCGGATCCGGGTGGTCCCTGCATGAGGACGTTATGTCCGCCAGCAGCAGCGATCTCAAGGGCGCGACGGGCTTGTTCTTGGCCGCGAATAGCAGAAAAATTGTAGTGTTCGAAGCGAGGGAGCGCATCGGTTGATCGTGTCGGAGGAGAGGCGATCGGAAGAGAGCGAACTCCGCGCAAATGTTGAAGAATTTGATGAAGATGTCCTGCCGCGTACACGGTGAGTCCGTTTGCAAGTGCCGCTTCACGGGCATTGGCTTCGGGAATGATAAGGGCGTCGTAGTTTTCTCTTCGTGCGAGTAACGCGAGCGAGAGCGCGCCCTGAATTGGTCGCACGGAACCGTCGAGAGCCAGTTCGCCCGCAACCAAGATATTTTTTGGAAAAGATTCTGACAACGATCCATCCGCATGAAGAAGAGCAAGAGCGATCGGGAGGTCATACAGGGTACCGACCTTTTTTAGATGTGCCGGTGCAAGATTAATCGTGACGCGGGTTTTTGGTAGCGTGAGACCGGTATGTCGGAGTGCACTACGAATTCGTTCTCGCGCTTCTTGAATCGCGGTATCAGGGAGACCAACGATAAAAAAGTTCGGTAAGCCCGGAGAGATATCTGCTTCGACATCAACACGATGGGCTTCGAGCCCGATGATCGATCCGGTATGAACGTGCGAGGTCATACTCTACCCCGTTCCACATTTTGGAGAATGGTGCAAGAGAGGAGCTACGCTCTCGAAGAGCGGAATCGATCTACAAAATACCCAACTGCACCCACGAGGATACTGATATCAGCAAAATTAATTGCGGAACGGTGCCATAGGAGAAGCCAATCACGGACGTATCCAAAGATGAGACGGTCGTACGCATTCCCGAGCGCGCCCCCAAGAATGAGGCCAAGAAAAAAAAGACGAAGAATATGTCCTTGTTTTCCTTCACGCCAACTCTCATGCAGGATCCATCCAAGAGCAGCGAGGGTAACGAGGAGTATCAAGATGTTTGGAAGAGGGAGATTGAACGTAATGCCGTGATTCTCATGAATGACCGACTGAACCCAACCATGTAGATGCCAAAAACCCGCGGGGCTCTCAGGCGGGGTGAGCCAACGCATTTTTGCGAGTTGATCAACGGCAAAGGTTACGAGCGCGGTCGCTACGCCTAAAAAGAAGGAGGCGTACGCACGGCGCATGAAAACTACAATTCTTGGGTAAAGAGTTTCTTACACGAGATACACGAAGAAGATGAAGGACGTGCCTCTAGGCGCTTCATGTCGATATCTTTATTGCAGTATTTGCAAACCCCGTAGGTTCCTTTTGTGATGGCTTCAAGAGCCTTCTGAACGTCACGGAGCTGGGTTTCGAGTTCCCCCATGAGAGAGACTTCGTCGGCATAGGCAGAGACTTTTTCAGAGACATCATCTTCGGAAGTGTCAGCGCCCTCGGCGCCGCTGTTATAGGCAGCATTCAGTTGGCCTGGATGTTGAAGATCCTTCTGAGTGACATCAGAAAGATCGCTCTCGAGCTGCTTCCGCATCTTGAGGAGCTTTTCGTTCATCTGTTGGAGAAATTCGGCGGAATGCATAGATCTGGGAGAGTGTATGATTTTTCGGCATTTCAGGCAAGGGCGGAGGGGAGATTCTTCTTTGAGGAGAGAATCATGAAAATGCGATTCGATCTACCTAAGCTTCACTGTAGCATAAAAAAGAACACGCCGTAGAGGACGCAAGGGAAGCGGCATACGGCGCATATAAGGCCGTATTAGCTTACGCTCGGTTCAGAAAATCAATAGAAAGATAGGTGCGATCACCGCTCGCCACCACGCGAGGAGATCTAAAAGCACGAAGCTTTACCGAAGTTCGAAACCGTGAGTACGGTCCTCGAGAAGAATGTAGTCCGCTTTCTACTCGAGATTCTGTCAACCGGCTTTCCGGTAAACGCGCGAGACAAACTGAGCGCGCGAAGCGTCAGCGTGAATAGGTCTTGCGACCCCCTGGCACGAGTACCTCGTTTTGTTTCTCTTTTTCGTTTGGGACTAGCGTGGCTAGTACAACGGGAGAGAAAGCCAGTAGAAGCTGTTGGCCTCCCATGGAAAACGTCCGAAGACGGCTCCCGCATGTGGGGTCAACCTCTAAATCATCAAAGAGTGTAGCGGAATTGTAAGGAGCGACGCCGATGCGAATGCAGGGGCAAAGGAAAGGTACGGACACGTCGTTCACCGCGAAGGGCGGACGACACGAAAATTGTGTGCTGACACTACGAAGGTGTTCGTCTTAAGCCAGTGCATGGCTGACTCAAAACCCACTCGTGTGGTTTGTGACCGCAGATGCGGAGACAAGACCGTTGAAGACGGTCGCGGACCTCAAAGTGAGGTGAGCGGCTGTTAAAGGATCGAAACGGGAATGAACGCGTCCAGGGACTGCCACGGGTTGGGACCGGAATCCAGAGGACTTCTCCAGTGTATCCCTTTTAGGGAAGCGGCTCAAAGGTTGGGTGTGGATAAGTATAAAACAAGCCTTATTAGAAGCAAAATAAAACATTATCCACATCATGTGGATAATGTTTTAGGGCATTCATTACGAGGGTTCCTCTAGGCAGACGAAGACGCGGGTTTGATCTTGCAAGATTTGTACTCCCTGTCCGCTCGATAAAAAAGGAAGGTCGAGAGCGCTAAGTAATTGTTGGATCACATGGGGAGAAAATCGTCCGATGAGTGTTCCTGTCTGACAGGGGGACACCTGCGCTTCGGTACTCGTCGTCTCTTTTTGAAGATCAAAGGAGGTATCTGTTAGCTCTAATGATCCGGCCGGGGTTCTATAAGAGGAGGTTGTTCGAAGCTCTTGTTCGCTGGGCAATTGCCGTTCGGCGAGGAGAGAGCCATCTGGGAGGGAAAGGATCACCTTTTTAGAAAAGCCAAGAGCGCCAAGTAATGATCGCTTGGTTGAGGAGCTCATGGTTTCAGGAGTAGTAAATTGAATCTGTGACAGAGTTCCAGAGGTGCTATAGCGGAGGTTTAAACTTTGAGGAGAAAGGTTTGCGAGCGAAAAACGATCATTGTTTAGGTCTAAAGATTGTAATAATGCAGCTCGCGCCGTTCCGGTAGTAGCGGGATTGAAGCGAAGAAAGACATCTCCAGCAGGAGACTCTATGGTCGTCGCAGCGACAATTGGGCTCAGGTTCGTCATCAATCGATCGTGATAGAAGATGCCTTCCATGGTTTCTGTGGGAGGAAAAAAGCTTGAACTTAGCACGTGGGGGCGAATTTCTAGTTGCGCTAGGGCGTAGGGACGGCGCATCGTTTTCCACCACCAAGAAAAATAAGTGGTGGTTTCGGTCGTGCTTGCGCTCAAACGGCTGGTCACAAGAGCCGTTGCTCGCGATGTTTCGATCAGGAGTCCTTCACGATCGTTGACGCTCCAACGTGGACCGATGACAAAAAACTGCCACGTATCTTCTTCGCGATAGGCGCCGAACAGAATTGGCCAGCGTGAGGCATGCTCGGTCTGGAGCCGCCACACTTCCGGAAGGGAGGACCGTCTCTCTGGGGAAAGTTGGTTTTGTAGGGCACGAGGAGAGACGATCCCAAGGAAGGCGGTTTGTGCTGGGAGGCGCAGAGAACCTGCTAAGATCCAAAAGAATCCGAAATAAAGGAGGAGACTCAAAAGAAGCGCTCCTACGCCGATAAAAAGTGGCGTGAGACGATGAGAGGAGGATGTTCCGTACGCGGCGATGACACTTTCGGCCGGAGTGTTGATATTGATCTCGTTCTCCATGGAATGGACCTACCCTAGCCTATTTCTTTGTTTTTTTCTAGCGCGCAAGGTCCGCTTTTGCTCTACCATAAAAAACCCGCTAGACTCGGGCGAATATGATGCATCCCATCGAGCTCGAAGTTCGGGCAGAGATTCAAGCACGAGAAAGAGAAGAAGTTGCGGCTCGGCTCATTCAGGCAGGATTCATCATTCAAAATGTCGCTCATCGAACGATGCTCATGTCTTTTGGACGGATTGGTCGCATTGCTGAAGATGAGGATCGGGGCACGGCGGAGACGGATATTCGTTGTCGTATTACGAATGGTGAAGCAGAAGTGGTGGTGAAGATTGGTGGTGTTCATGCGCATGACCGAAAAGAAATGAGTACGCCGATTCAGCCAGCAATGCTTCCTGCATTTGCACGTGTTATTGGTGCACTCAATATGTTTCATAAGGTTGGTTCGCGAGTCACCACAAATTATGCGAGAGAGCGCATCACTGCTTCGATTGTTTCGAGTCCGAGCGGTCTTGCCTATCTGGAACTCGAAAAAATGTCGGATGAGACGCATGCCGAGAACGATCGTAAAGAGCTTACGGCTTTGGCAGAGACGCTCGGCGTGACACTCCTCGCCGATCGCGAAGCGTTTATGGATTTTTGCACGCGTCTGACAAAATGTGACGACTGGCCTTTTCAGGGGAGCGAATCAGAGATCGAGCGATTTATGAAAGAGGCCAAAGAGACGGGGGCGAGCCAGACTCGGACTTGATACCGGTTCGATCGTTTCCGGCTCGAAATATGAAAACATCGTAGG